>NZ_JBVIKC010000009.1:0-234614 GCF_055581065.1 Streptomyces sp. NPDC031479 | reverse complement strand
GGGTGGGGTGGGGGGGGGGGGGGGGGGGGGGGGGGGGGGGGGGGGGGGGGGGGGGGGGTTTCCCCCCCCCCCCCCCCCACGCCCGCTCGTCGTCAGACGCTCACCCAGGTCACCACAGAGGTACGGGCAGCGGAGCTGTGCTCAGTGCCGGAATGGCCCAGCGCTGCGGGTTGGTGGCGTTGCAGTCCCACAAGTAGAGCTGGGTGCCGCTCTGCATGTTGCCCGCGTCCACGCACCGTCCGGAGACCGGGTTGTACAGGCTGCCGTCCGCCCGGGGCAGGAACTGCTGGGCGGGGTGGTTGTGGCAGCCCACGATCTGGATCGGTGTGCCGTTGGAGGTACCGGCACCGGTGGCGTCCAGGCACTTGTCCTGGTGGCGGATGGTCCCGTCGGCGCGGATGTCGAACTTCTGGGCGTTGCCACCACCGATCATGTTGCAGTCCCAGGCCTGGATCTTGTTCCCGTCGACGGGCCGGCCGTTGTCGTTGTCCATGCAGTGGCTCGGTTTGGCGGCCAGGGAGATGGGGCCGGTGGCTCCGGGCGCTGTGGGCGGGGCGGCGTAAGGGTAGACGGCCAGGTTGCTGACGCCGCCCTTGAGGCCCTCGTGGTAGTAGTCGGCCCTTCCGTTCTCCTTGTACCGGCCCAGGACGAGGGGGCCGCTTGGAGGGGGGCTGGTAGCCGCGTTGTGGTGGCCGACGGAGGCGAGCGTGCCGTTCACGTAGAGGCTCATCAGCCCGGTCTCCGCGTTGTAGACGGCGGTGAGCTGCTGCCAGGCGTCAGGGGTGTACCTGGCCGCGTCGTTGACGGTCTTGGTGGACCAGTCGTACGCGGAGCCGTCGACGTCGGCGTAGGTGAGCCCGAAGGCCCAGTTCTTCGAGTTGGGATCGGCGAAGATCGCGAAGGCGCTGTTGCGGTTGTTGTCCTGGCTGATGACGGCACCGCTGGCACCGGGCTTCACCCAGGCGCTGATGGTGAAGCTCTGCCGTGTGTCGACGACGGGCACCTCCGTGGTGATGGTCGAACCGGGGCCGTTGAACGCGGCGTACGGGGTAGTGCGGCCCGCGATGGGGGCCGTGGGCCACGTGATACCGGCCACTTCTGCAGGGAAGCTGCCGACAGCGCTGGGTGTGGTCGTGCTCCTGGAGAGACCCGTCAGCTTCCACTGGGCCTTGGGCGCGGTGACGTTGCCCAGAAAGGACGGGGTCTGGTTGATCCCCGTGACGTTGAGGGGCTGGCCGGTGCCAGTGCCGCTGAAGGTCGCAAGCTGCCTGTTGGCATCGACGGCCCAGAGGTCCGCCAGATTGTCGCCCGTGACGTCACCCGCCGAACCGAGGGTCGGATAAGCGGTTCTGCCGATGCCGGTGGCGATTTTCACGCGGCTGGCGGCGCCTCCCCAGGTGGTTGGGTCGAGGAGCCCGTTGGGCCCCTTGCTGCCGAGGGTCCGGAAGACTTCGCCGGAGGCGTCGTCGCGCAGCCACAGGTCGGGAACGGAATCGCCGTTCAGGTCACCGGGGGCGACGACGGTGAACTTGTCCCAGTCGCCGTTGCCGACGAGGACGGGCTCACCGTTGCTGTCGAGGGTGTTGAAGATGCTGCCGTAGTAGGCCCACAGCTGCTTGCCCTGCTTGACCAGGAGGTCGGGCACGCCATCCCCGTTGAGGTCGCCGGGCGCGACGACCTGATCGGCGTTGTACCAGTGGTCGTCGCCGTTCCAATCGTTGCCGTAGTCACATCCGATGCCGGGGTCCTTGACCGGACAGGCGACCGTGAGTTGGGAGGGCTTGTTGAGGACCGAGCCCTGTCCGTTGTTGGGATAGGTCCAGAGTTTCTTCTGGGTCATGCCGGAAGGCTGCTGGAGGGAGACGAGGTCGTTGTATCCGTCGCCATCCCAGTCTCCCTGGGTTCCGATCTGGGCTCCGTTGAAGGAGACACCGCCCTTGGCGGCAGCCGAGAACTTGCCGTTGCCCTGGCCGGCATAGGTGAGCAGGCTGCCCTGTGAGTCAACGGTCCAGATGTCCCTGTTGCCATCGCCGTTCAGGTCGTTCGGGCCGTCCTGGGACTGCGAACGATTGGCGTAGTACAGGTAGGTCGCCGTGTCGGAACGGTTGCCGGCCTTGTCGACGGTGATCGCGTAGACGAAATGCGGTCCTGCTCCTGGGGGCGTGAGGGTCACGCTGGCGTCAGGGGCGACCGCCTGCGGAGCGGGCTCGGTGTCCGTGTAGTAAAGGATCTCCTTGGCATCGGTGATGCCGTTGGCGGAGAAGGTGAACGTGCCTGAGGCCCGGGCCTTGCCGGTGTTGGCTGGCCAGCCGTTCCTGCCGTCCGGAAACTGGGTGGAGCTGATCACCGGAGGTTTGCTGGGGCGGGTACGGTCCACCAGGAACGTGCAGGTGCCCCAGTCGGAGTACGTGTCGTCCTGGTCCTTGGCACGAACCTTCCACTTATAGAAGCCATTGGGCAGGGTCGAGTCAGGGACGCTCCAGGTCGCGACCTGGCCGTTGTTTGCTGGGATCGACTGCGTCGCTATCACCTTGTAGCCCAATCCCACTTCGGACAGCCTGGAGAGCTCGAACTCGGCCTTGAGGTTTCCACCATCCCGGTCCTCGATCGTTGCGAACAGACTCACGCGGGCGTCACCGATGACGTCGCCGAAGGGGCCCAGGTCACAGGAGGCGTATGGGTTGGTACCCAGGTTCCGCGGGGTGCGAGGAGGGTAGTTGTACTCCGTCTCCAGCGTGATCGTCTTCGGGTCGAAGCGCTTCCACTGGTACACGTCGCCCTCGTTCGAGGCGTAGAGACCCAGTGTCACGCTCGCCCAGCCCTTGGAGGCGGATTCCTTGGCCGCCTCCGTGGCATCGAACTCAAGGTTGCCCTGTGCGCATCCCTCGTAGCCTTTGGCGGCGGTGACGGTCGTGAGTCGCGTCCCCTTGGCCGGCTGGTTGTTCCACGTGGTCTTGGACGAGATGGGGCCGGTGGTCCACAGTTCCACCGGAGTCGCCGTGCAGGACCAGGACCAGGTCTCCTTCACGCGGAAGGTCGACTTCGAGACCAGGGCCCCCTTGATGTTCGAGGTGTCCAGCTGGAAGAAGGAGCGCGAGAGCCCGTTCGTGTCGCTCTCGTAGCCGACCCGCACGTCCTGCTTGGTGTTCCAGTACGAGTTGTTCGGCCAGCTCCGGTAGGCCCAGGCCCAGTTCTGGCGTTCGCCCCACGCGACCGAAGGGTCGATGTAGACGGGGTACTTCGTCTGCGCGCCGGTCAGCAGGGCCTGGTCCGGCCGGATCTCCAGGGCGTCGCCGGCGACGGTCGTGGGCATCTGGGCGTCCTTGGCCCCTGACGGCGTCACGAACGCGTCCGAGGGCGCTCCGCCGCCGGTTCCGGGATCGGCGGCCAGGGAGCGTGCAGATGCCGCCGAGCGGGCCTGGGGGGCGGGCGTGGCTCCGGTGGTCGTGGAGTCCCACATCATGGGGGCCGAGGCGGTGAAGACGTTCTGCCCGGCAGGGTTGACCGCGGTCAGCAGTCCGGTCGTCGGGTCACTGGTGACGTTGAGACCGACCGTGTCGAGCTTGAACTTCAGCAGCGCAAGATCCGGATGCTTCGCCGCCTCGGGCGTCTTGACCACCAGCAGCTGTGAGAAACCCTCGACCTCGGCCTTGAGCTGTAAGTCCACGTCCGGCAGCACGTTCGGGTACGTGGCCACGTTCTCGGCCAGCGTCGGCTTCGGCAGTGGCTTGGGCCAGGTCAGCGACAACGTGCGTCCGTCCCGTACGCCGGTCAGCAAGGGGCCCGTACCGCCGCCCGAGAAGGCGATCGAGACGGCCGACGCGTTCGGCGTGACCTTTCCGTCCGAGCCGAAGCGCAACGTCGGGTCGGACGCGACCCATACCCCGCCCTGCCGCACCCGCACCGTCGTTCCGTAGCGCTTGACCGACCACTTGCCGTTCGGCAGCGCCCAGGTGTCCGAGGAACCCGTCCGCGCCGACGCCAGTTCGTAGGGCTGACCAGTTTCTTTCGCCTTGGCGAGAGCGAAGTCCTCCGGGCTCATGGAGCCGTCGGCCACCGGGTCGGTGGCGGCGACAGCCGCGGTGGCAGGCTGCAATACGGCCAAACCGCTAGCTGCTATTGCGCCAATGAGAGTCATGGAAATGGCTCTCGACATCCCTTGCCGGCCGGGCTTTCCGGAGGAGGGTCTTTCAGTTTTCACCCGAACTCCAATCATTCGATATTCGCGGCGACTGTACTCGACCGGCTGCGGGAGAGGCACCCTGTGACCTGCAAGATTCGGCGCTTCTGGGGTTTAATGTGGCGTTTTGGTCCGGGAGATATGTTTTGTATTAATTGATGTTCCGCAACCTCGAATTCAAGCCATTATCGGCGTGTCGGACTCGCGAATTGGGGCTGTTAGTCTGCGCCGGTAATTTCCTGGAAATGTGGGGTGGGGTGTGAGACGATCTCGAATGAGAGGGCTTTCTGCGGCATTGGCCGCAGCGGTCCTCTCCGGCCTGCTGCCGAGTGCGGTGGCCGTAGCGGATAGCAAAGGTGGACCGTTACTTCCCGAGCTCAAGCAGCCGAAGGCCGTACCGGTGGCGCCGGTCCGGACCGGCGGAACGACGAAGCCCGATGCCGCGGTGGAGAGACCGTGGCGGGCTCCGAAGGTGGCCTGGCCCGCAGCGAGTTCGGCCGAGGTGGACCTGGCGTCGGGCACGGCCACCAAGGCCATTGCCTCCGGCGGGCAGGCTTTTACCGCCGGGTCCGGCTCCCTGCCGGACGGGAAGTTCCCGGTCGCGGTGCACGCCGCACCGGGCGGGGGCGTCGCGACGCCGGCCAAGGTGAAGGTCGCCGTCAGCGCCCGGGACGGCGCCCGCAAGGCGGGTATCGACGGCCTGCTGCTGTCGGTAGGACGCTCGGACGGGGCCCAGCAGCCCGCGTCGGCCGGGGTCGAGGTGGACTACAACGGCTTCCGTGACGCGTACGGCGGCGACTACGCCTCCCGCCTGCACCTGGTGGAACTCCCGGCCTGCGCGCTGACCACGCCGGACCGCTCCGAATGCCGTACGCAGAAGCCCCTGGCGACGCGGAACGACACCCGCTCGGGCAAGCTCACGGCCCAGGTCGCCGTGCCGGGTTCAGCGCCGCAGGCGGCCAAGCCCGCCGGGCTGTGGGCCGCGCCGGCGGCTGCCGCCGGATCCACGGGCATGGTCCTGGCGGCGACGGCCGGCGCTTCCGGTTCGAGCGGCGACTACAAGGCGACGCCGATGGGGCCCTCGGGCTCCTGGAACGCCGGTGGATCGACCGGGGCGTTCTCCTGGTCGTACAACGTCGCGACACCTGCCGTACCGGGCGGCCTTGTGCCGAAGATCTCCCTGGACTACAACTCCCAGTCGGTGGATGGCCGCACTGCCGCATCGAACACCCAGGCCTCCTGGATCGGCGACGGCTGGTCCTGGGATCCGGGCTTCATCGAACGCAAGTACAAACCATGTGTTGACGACAAGACCGGCAGTACAAGCACCGCCAAGATCGGTGACCAGTGCTGGTTCAACGACAACGCCACGCTCTCGCTCAACGGCAAGTCCACGGAGCTCGTCTTCGAGCAGGGCAAGGGCTGGCACCCCGCGTCCGATTCCGGGGAGAAGGTCGAGAAGCTCACCGGTGCCGCCAACGGTGACAACGACGGTGAGCACTGGAAGATCACCACGACCGACGGCATGCAGTACTTCTTCGGTCTGAACCGTCTTCCGGGCTGGAAGGACGGGTCCACGCCCACGACGAACTCCGCTTGGACGGTTCCCGTCTACGGCAATCAGGCGGGCGAGCCCTGCTACAACGCCTCTTTCGCGAGCGCCTGGTGCCAGCAGGCCTGGCGGTGGCAGCTCGACTACGTGGTGGCCCCCGGTGGCAGCGCCATGGCCTACTACTGGAAGACGGAGAGCAACAACTACGGGCGGAACGTCTCCCAGACGACCGGCAAGGGCACCGTCACCCCCTACACGCGTAGCGGCTGGCTCGACCACATCGACTACGGCCTGCGCGCGGGGTCGGTCTACAGCGCCAAGGCCATGGGGCAGGTCACCTTCGACGTGTCGGAGCGATGCCTCACCAACTGCGGGACTTTCGACGAGGCCAATGCCAAGAACTGGCCCGATGCACCCTACGACCAGTTCTGCAAGGACGGCTCCGCGGAGTGCAAGAACCAGTTCTCGCCCACTTTCTGGTCGCGCATGCGCCTCACGGGCATCAACACCAAGGTTCTGACCGGCGGTACGTACAAGGACGTCGACTCCTGGGCCCTGGAACAGAGCTTCCCGCCCTCGGGTGACGGCATTTCCACCCCTCTGTGGCTGAAGTCCGTCACCCGCACGGCCAAGGCCGGCGACGCCCCCGACGTGACCCTTCCTCCCGTCAGCTTCGCGGGCGAGCAGAAGGCCAACCGTGTCGACAAGACGGGCGATGGGCTCGCCCCCTTCATCCGCCTGCGCCTGTACCAGGTGACCACGGAGTCCGGCGGCACGATCGGTGTCACCTACTCGCAGCCGGACTGCACCACCGCCACGCTGCCCGCGGCGGACGCCACGAACGCCACCCGTTGCTATCCGGTCAAATGGGCCTTCGAAGGCGAGACGGCGAAGCTGGACTGGTTCAACACCTACGTCGTGAGCCAGGTCGTGGAAGGCGACAACCTGGTCGACTCGCCCGACAAGGTGACCTCGTACAGCTACCTCGGCGGAGCCGCCTGGGACAAGAGCACGGACGAGTTCACCAAGTCTGAGGATCGCGTCCATTCCGTCGCCCGCGGATACGAGCGCGTGCAGGTCCGTGTCGGGGCCGTCGACGAGCCGAAGTCCCTGACCGAGATGCGCTACTTCCGCGGTCTCGACGGCAAGGAGGTCACGGACGGCACCGGAACGTCGGTCACCGACCGCCCCGAGTTCGCCGGCCGGCCCCGGGAGTCGGCCACCTACGACGGTGACGACACGGGCAAGCCCCTCACCGCGACCTCCAGTACCCCCTGGCGCTCGGACGTCGTGGCCCGGCGGGTCAGGCCCGGTCTGCCCGACCTCGTGTCGTACCGGACGGGAGTCGAGAAGGCCTCCACCCGTACCGCTGTGACCAGTGGGACCCGTACCACCGAAGTCACCCGGCACTATGACGACTACGGCATGGTCGACTGGGAGTCCCAGTCCGGCGACATCGCGAAGAGCGGCGACGAGACCTGCACGACCAGTAGCTATGCCCGCAACACGGCGAGCTGGATCCTGGACAAGGTGAGCCGTGTCGAGACCGTGGCCGTGCCCTGCGGCACGGCGGTCAATCGGCCGACGGACGTCATCTCCGACAACCGGACCTACTTCGACAACGGGGCGTTCGGCACCCTGCCGGGCATCGGCCTGCTCACCAAGACCGAAACGATCAACGCGAGCGGCGACGGCTACGACACCGTTTCCTCGGTCCCCAGCACCTGCGGCGCCGCCAAGGACCAGCTGTGCTACGACGCCTACGGGCGCCAGCTGGCCATCGCCGACGCGTACGGCAGGCTCACCACCATCACCCTGACGCCCGCCACCGGAGAAGTCGCGACCACCATGGTCGTGACGAACCCGAAGGGCCACGCGGTGTCGTCGGAGCTGGACCCGCTGCGTGGGCAGTCCACGAAGGTGACCGACGCCAACGGCAAGGTGACCACGACTGCCTACGACGCCCTCGGGCGTACCTCGAAGGTCTGGTTGCCCAACTGGTCGGCGGCCGGAAACCCGGACAAACCGAGCCGCCAGTTCGAGTACGTGATCCGCAACGACGGCCCGAACGTCGTCGTCTCAAAGTCGCTGACTCACGATTACCAGTACTCGGTGGATTACTCCATCCAGGACGGGCTGCTGCGCCAGCGCCAGTCCCAGACCGCGTCGCCCGACCTTGCGGGTCGTCTGATCACCGAGACGTTCTACGACACGAAGGGCCGGCCCTGGCGGAACTCGGGCACCTACTACGCCAACGGCCTCCCCGAGGCGCAGCTCACGACCGGCCTGGAGAGTGCCTATCCCGCCTCTGTCGACACGGTCTACGACGGTGCCGACCGCCCCACTGCGGTGATCTCCAAGAAGTTCGGGGTGGAGACGAAGCGGACCACCACCAGCTACGGCGGTGACACCACCACGGTCGTCCCGCCGCAAGGCGGTACCTCCACGACCACGGTCGTGGATGCCCTGGGTCGGACGGTCGAACTCAAGCAGTACACCGACCCGGGACGCATGACGTCGCAGTCCACCCGGTACACGTACAGCAGGCTCGGACGTCTGGCCCAGGTCACCGACCCGAGCGGTGCCCAGTGGACGTACACCTACGACGTACGTGGCTCCCAGTCAGAGGTGAACGATCCGGACAAGGGCACCACGAAGACCGCCTATGACACGGCAGGCAAAGCCACGGACGTGACCGACGCCCGTGGAATCACCCTGCACACCGACTACGACGAGCTCGGACGCCCCACGGCGGTCAAGCAAGGCGGAACGGTCCTTACGTCGAACCTCTACGACACCGTCGCCAAGGGGCGCCTGAGCAAGTCGGTCCGCTTCATCGACGGTCGGGCCTACGAGTCGGAAGTCACGGTCTACGACAACCTCTACCAGCCACTGCAAGCACAGGTGAACATCCCGGCGGCACCTGACGTCGGGGCCCTGGCCGGCACGTACAAGTGGACGAACACCTACAACATTGCCGGGCAGCTCCTTACGACCAAGCAGCCGGCCATGGGAGATCTGCCCGCAGAGACGGTCGGCAGCACCTACAGACCGGTCTCCGGCCTCCTCAACAGCATGGGTGCGGGCAACAGCCGGCTCGTCTCGGCGATGACGTACGACCACTACGGCCGCAGCATCCGCCAGGAACTGGGAGCTTCTGGCCAGAGGGTGTTCACCTCGACCGAATATGACGAACACACCGGCATGGTTTCGCGGTCCTACAACGATCGGGAGGTAGCACCGAACAGGCTCGATGACACGCGCTACACCGCTGACCCCGCGGGCAACCTGACGGCCATCGCCACCGCCTTCGGCCAGGACTCGGACCGCACCACGGACACCCAGTGCGTCGGTCTCGATGCCCTGCGCCGCATCGTCGAGGCATGGACCAATCAGGGTGAAACCTGTGCGGCAAAGCCTTCCGACGCGGTCGTCGGCGGACCGGACGCCTACTGGACGACCTACACCTACGATGCGGTGGGCAACCGGAAGACGGAGACCAAGCACAAGACGGATCCGGCGGCGGCCTCCGACACGGTCCGTACGTACGCGGCGCCGACGGCCGGCAAGCACGACCTCACCAAGGTCACGCAATCGGGCGCCGACGCACGGGACGAGGCCTTCACCTACGACGCATCCGGCAACACCAAGACCAGGAAGATCGGAACAGCCGAGACCCAGTACCTGGAGTGGGACGCCGAGGGGCACCTCAAGGCCCTCGACCAGGGCGCGTCCAGCAACTCGTTCGCCTATGACACTGCCGGCCAGCGTCTGCTCCGAAAGGATTCGACCGGCGTCACCCTCTACCTCCCGGGCGGCAACGAGCTCAAGCTCGACAAGTCCGGCAAGGTTACGGGGACCCGCTACTACGGCGGCGTCGCGATGCGCACGGGCGGCAAACTCACCTTCACCCTGGCCGACCACCACGGCACAGGCACCACCCAGATCAGCGCCGATGCGACGCAGACCGTCGAGCGTCGCAAGACGGGGATCTTCGGTGAGGAACGGGGCACCCGGTCCACAGCTTGGACCGGCGACAAGGGCTTCGTCGGTGGAACCAAGGACGCGGACAGCGGATTCACCCACCTCGGAGCCCGCGAATACGACCCTCTGACGGGTCGCTTCATCTCCGTGGATCCGCTGATGGACCTCTCCAGCTCGCAGCAGCTCCACGGTTACGTGTACTCCAGTAACAACCCCGTTTCTCTCAGCGATCCCACCGGCGAGATCGAGAGGGACTGCCTGAACGGGAACTGCGGAGGCCACTACAACCCGCGTGACGACAATCTGTCCGTCAACGACCCGGCTCGCCCCAACGGGATGACGGGCGGTTACGACAGTACCCCCGCCGTCTACAGGCCGACTGTCAACGACCAGGTATGGCTCAACAAGAGCGACAAGCCGCTCCGGCTTCCCAAGAACGCCTCGCCGAAATTCCTCAAGGAATACCGGAAGCAGCTCACCATTGAGCTCCGCTTTGTCGTGAACAATGAGCGGGGGACGATCTGGACGGCGCAGACGACGGCGCTGCTGAACGCCTGCGAAGCCACCGACTGCGCTGATCTCGGATACTACGCCGAGCTCAATATCGCTGCGAAGCTCGTGAACGGCGAGGTCCAGCCCTATGAGATACCCGGAGGATCCGGCGGCGGCATAAGGCTTCAGGACGGTACCCGGACGAAGCCTGCCAAGGGTGGCGGCTGCAATTGCTTCCTCGCGGGCACTCAAGTGGTCATGGGTGATGGTGAATCCAAGGCCATTGATGAGATCCAGATAGGGGACGAGGTCCTCGCGACTGACCCGAGATCGGGGGAATCCGGGAAGCGGCGTGTAACCGGGCTGATCGCTACCGAAGGTGACAAATTCTTTAACAAGTTATCCATCGCGACAGGTGAAGGGGTCGAAGACCTCAGCGCTACTCACGAGCACCCTTTCTGGTCGCCATCCCAGAATGCCTGGGTTGCTGCCAGCGACCTGAGGGCCGGCATGTCGGTGATGGTCGAGGGCGGCAACGCGGCAATCATCGTAAAAAATGAGCCGTACGCGCAGCACGTGAAGACCTACAACCTGACGATCGAAGACCTCCACACGTACTATGTGCTGGCGGGCGAGACTCCGGTCCTCGTACACAACGCCACATGCCCTAAGTATGAGAATCCGGGGCACCACGATCCGACGGGTGGTCCGAACCCGTATGTTCCGAAGAAGGCAGTGCTGCCGGGTGATGCTGAGGAGCAGTTCAGCAAGAGCGTCCTCGTTGACGGCACCAGGTGGACCAAGGTTGGCTCCGGTAGAAATGCCGAATACTACCGCTACTTCGATGACGGCAACGGCGCGTGGCACTGGAGTGGCAGTACCAACGGTGTGACGAAGTCGGGTACCCCGGTTCCGATCCCGATGAGTCGTGTGCCCATTCAGGTGAGGAGAGGCTAGACGTGAGGTTCTTGACCGACGATGGTCGATTCGGATTTCTTGTCGCCCCATTGAAGGGCCGGAGAATGTTCCGTTTCCAGCTCATCGTGGACGGTCAATTGATCGGTGACACCGAACCGTGCATTCTGGGTACAGCTATGGCCAGGCTGGGAGGCCTGACGCATCTGGACGATGATCGTCTTGGCCTCTTGTTCTCAGATAGGGATGTCGTACTCTCGGCGTTGCTGACCGAGGAGGAACTCCACGACCGCGCAACCCTGTCTATCGCCGAGTCGTTGGATGACTGGTTGATCCACGGATATGTATATAACGGCAACGTAGTTGTGGTGGCGCGAGGTGACGAGGATGGATCAATGACGGGCCCTACGTTGGTCGCGGTCGTGGCGTCTGCTGAGTACGATCCGATTTTCGAGGCAGCGCGAAGTTATTGGTCGAGCGTTAATTGCTCTCCGGTTACTTGATTTGCCAATTCAAGGGAGGGGGTTAATTGCCAGCTGGGGGCAGGTAGGTTACCGCGCTGAGCGATAGGGAAGCTGGTCCTATCGAGGACGGATCTCCACTCGAAGCTGCATGAATTTTCCGCGCGCGCCTATGAAGCCCCCACCAGATGCGACTGATGGGGGCTCCATAGGTGTCTGACGTCAGTGCTTGACGGCAACGTCAGCGGACGGTGCTGCACAAAGTGGCGCTTTGTCGTCGTTGTCGGGCTCGGCGGCGGTTCCGAGGGCTACCGAGGGCGCGGGCGAGGAGAGCGGTGCGGCGTTCAGAGACGCGCGTCTTGGTGGGCAGCGTGGTGAGGCCGCCGGCGCTGGTGCGCTGCAAGGTTCGGCGGATGGCGGCGATGCCCGCGTTGAGGTCGAGGCATTCTCAGTGGAGGCCAAAGAGTCGTCCTTGAGTAGTCCAGTGTGGAGGGTGAGTTCGAACAGCGCGTACATCCCGTGCCGTTGGGCAGTGGTGAGGAGCTGACGGGCTTCGTCAGTGGCGAGGGGTTCGAAGCAGTGGGGTCGGGGGCGACGTTGCGCGAGATCTCCTCTTCGCTCACAGCGTGTTCCAGGGCGGACTTGAGCACCCAGTGGATGTAGGTGAGCGTCAGTGGGGAGAGCGGCTTGCGGCAGCACTGGCCGGCGACGCAGCAGCGCGGCTGGTCACGAAGGGCGTCGATGCCCCGCGCGCAGCACTGGCAGGTGGTGCGGAGCTGGTTGAGCTCCCGGTGCGGACGTCCTTGGCAGTGAGCTTGGTCAGCTTCTTCTTGCCAAGACCGGGGACGGGATAGCAGTTGACGAATGCGGTGTAGTGGGTGTGGGTGTTCTCGCGCAGCGGATGAAGTCGGTCGCGTGTGGGCGGGGATGCGGCGTGGGCGGCCGAGCTAGAGGCGGTCCATAACCTGCGGCACCGTCAGCAACTCATCGGCGTGCTCAGCGTCTCGTCGGGCGCGGTGGTTCTGCGGGCGGTCATCAGCCGCCCCTTCAGCGATGAACTGCCGGGAAAGTTCTCTGCAGTGTCAGAGGGCGATGGCGAGGAGCGCGGCGCCGGGACTGTAGCCGGAGTCGAGGTAGGCCTCGGCGGGCAACGAGGGTCGTGTCCGGATCGGGGTAGGGCAGGCCGGCGCGATGGGCAGGAAGGTGACAAGGGGCGAGCGTAGTGCGGAGCTCCGTGGTGGCAGCGGAGCGGTGCTGCGGGCTCAGGATGGTTCGGGGATGGACGGACTCCCTGCGGGCGCTTCAGCGGGGCGGGGAGGTTCCGGCGTGCTGAGGGGCTGGGGCGGGGTGTGGTCGAGGCCGCGCCAGGCGGGGAAGAGGGGCGGCGCCAGGGTGGTCAGGAAGTAGACGGCGCCGAAGGCCAGGAGGGCGTGCGTGATGCCGAAGGCGTCCACGAGGAGGCCCGCCGCGAGGCCGCCGAGGGGCATCACCAGCTCGCAGCCCGCCATGGTCACGCCGGAGACGCGGCTGCGCAGTTCCTCGGGGACGAGCTCGTACATCACCGTGCCGAGGATGGGGTTGAGCATGCCCGCCCCGAGGCCGGAGAGGGCCATGACGACCGCCAGCGGTGGCGCGGTGTCGGTGAGGGCGGCCGTCACGTAGCGGGGTGCGCCGCAGAGGAGGAAGGCCACCGCGAACACCGCCCGGCGGGGGAAGCGCTCGCCCCACGCCCCGTAGAGCAGGGCGCCCAGCAGGGCGGAGCCGCCGAACAGGGAGACCATCAGGCCGACCGCGCCGGCGCTGCCGAGGTCCTCGCGGCCGTGCACGGGCAGCAGGACCGAACTCCAGCCCTGGTCCAGCCCGTTGGTCATCATCACCATCAGGGTGACGCCCATCAGGAGCCGGGAGCGGGTCAGGAAGCGCCAGCCCTCGGCCATCTCGGCCCGGTAGGCGCCGAACGTCACCTTCTCCGGGGTGGGTTGCGGGTCGGCGGCGGCGACCCCGCGCACGAACGCCGTCATCAGCAGTGCCGAGACGGCGAAGGAGGCCGCGTCCAGGAGCAGGACGGTCTCGGCGCCGACGAACGTGATCAGCAGGCCGGCCGTGGCGGCCCCGAGCATGCGGGCTCCGCGCGAGACGGCGTCGTAGAGGCTGGACGCCCGGCCGATGGTGGTGCCGGCGTGCTCGGCGAGGGCGGGGAGCAGGACGTTGCGGGCGGTCAGGCCCGGGGTGTGCACGAGGCCGCTGACGGCCATCAGCGCGCACAGCATCCAGAACTCCAGCAGGCCCGCGTAGTGGAGCAACGGGATCGCGCCGACCGCGAGCGCGCAGATGAGGTCGGAGGCCGCGGAGACGCGGCGGCGGCCGATCCGGTCGATCAGCGGGCCGCCGACGAGCGCGGCGACGATCACGGGCAGGGTGGCGCAGAAGGCGACGACCCCGGCCCGGCCGGCGCTCCCCGTGGTCTGGAGCACGAACCACGGGACGCCGATCAGGGTGAGTGAACTGCCGGCTATGGAGATGGTGTTGGCGGCCAGGAGTGCGGTGAGGGGGCGCCTGCTCATGCCGCGTGCTGCCGGACGCGGGCGTGGACGTGGGCCGGTTCCATCAGGCGCAGTCCGGCACTGATCAGGGCCTCGCCGAGCCGGTTGCGCAGGGCCGGGACGGCGTGGGTGGCGCGGGCGGAGTGGGCGGGGGCGGCGCTCTCGTGCGCGAGGTGCCAGGCGGCGGCCTCGGCGGCGAGTTCGGCGGTGCGGGCGGCGTGGATCTCGGCGTGTATCTCGGCGTACGGGAAGGCGTGCATGGCAGGACTCCTTCGGTGGTGGTGTCGCTCGGGAGGGAGTGGGGCGGGCCCGGGGCCTACGCGCCCTCGCGGCGCGGGAAGGCGTGCGTGTGGACGCGCACGCTCTCGGTGCCCTCCGACTCCGGCAGGTCGCGGTAGTCGTTGACCAGGTCGTGCATCTTCTGGATCAGTTCGATTGCCTGCTCGGCCGTCAGCCGCAGGGTGAAGTCGCTGATGTCCGAGCCGCGCCGCCATTTCTGCGGCCAGCCCTCGGCGGTGCCGAGCCAGGCGTTCATCTCCTGGGCGTGGATGTTCGCGATCTCGTGGAGGAAGAGCTCCGCCGCGCCGCGGGTGGCCGGGTCCTCGTCCTGGAGCAGGGATTCGTCGAACGCCGTGCCGTCGTGGGCGGCCTTCCACCAGCGCTCGCGGCCCTTGCCGTGCTCGGGGGCGTCCTCGACGAACCCGTGCGCGGCGAGCTGGCGCAGGTGGTAGCTCGTGGCCCCGCTGGACTCCCCGAGCTGCTCCGCCAGCTGCGACGCGGTGGCGGGGCCGTTGCGGCGCAGGGAGGAGAGGAGCCGGATGCGCAGGGGGTGGGCGAGGCCGCGCAGGGAGCGGGCGTCGAGCTTCCGGACGTTGGGCTCTTCGCCGCCGGGCTGCGGGGCGCCGGATGCGGCGTTCTTCTCGGGCATGGCTCAACAGTAGAGTTGCAAAGAGTCCTATGCAAGGGTTTCTTTGCAACGTCTTCTTTGGAACTCCCCGGACGGCTCAGCCCTCGTGCGCCGCCTGCTCCACCAGCGGGATGATCCGCAGCGGCACCGGGTTCTCCATCACGATCGCCGTCGACGCCCGCACGATCCCCTCGAAGCCGACGACCCGGTCGATCACCCGCTGGAGGTCGGCGTTCGAGCGCGCCACGAGCCGGCACAGCATGTCCACGGTCCCGGTGGTCGTGTGCAGTTCCAGTACCTCCGGCACGCCGGCCAGGTGGGTCCGTACGTCCGCCCCCTGCCCCTGCTTGATCTCCAGCGTGGCGAACGCCGTGACCGGATACCCCAGGGCCGCCGGGTCGACCTGCGGGCCGAAGCCGCGGATGACCCCGTTGGACTGGAGCCGGTCCAGCCGTGCCTGCACCGTGCCGCGCGCCACCCCCAGGCGCCGGGAGGCCTCCAGGACCCCGATCCGCGGTTCGCGCGCGAGCAGGACGATGAGCCGGCCGTCGAGTTCGTCGATGCCCATGGGAACCTTCCCTCATTCGGCTGGTCATACTGCACAGATCTCTCAGTCATCATGCGCTGGTGCTGGGCATTCTGTACAGGAGAAAGGGAAACTATTGCGCAGCTTGTGGAAGGGCGGGACTCTGCGCTCATGACTGAGTCTCTGGTGAACCTCGAAACCACCCCGCACACCGCGCGTGAGGCAGACCCCTTCCCGGTGAAGGGCATGGACGCGGTCGTCTTCGCCGTGGGCAATGCCAAGCAGGCCGCGCACTACTACTCCACCGCCTTCGGCATGAAGCTCGTCGCCTACTCCGGACCGGAGAACGGCAGCCGCGAGACCGCCAGCTACGTCCTCACCAACGGCTCCGCGCGCTTCGTCCTCACCTCGGTCATCAAGCCGACGACCGACCACGGCCGCTTCATCGCCGAGCACGTCGCCGAGCACGGTGACGGCGTCATCGACCTCGCCATCGAGGTCCCCGACGCCCGCGCCGCGTACGCGTACGCCGTCGAGCAGGGCGCGCGCGGGCTGGACGAGCCGTACGAGGTCAAGGACGAGAACGGCACCGTGGTGCTGGCCGCCATCGCCACCTACGGCCAGACCCGCCACACGCTGGTCGAGCGCACCGACTACGACGGCCCGTACCTGCCCGGCTACGTCGCCGTCGAGCCGATCGTCGCCCCGCCGGCGAAGCGGACCTTCCAGGCCATCGACCACTGCGTCGGCAACGTCGAGCTCGGCCGGATGAACGAGTGGGTGGCGTTCTACAACAAGGTCATGGGCTTCACGAACATGAAGGAGTTCGTGGGCGACGACATCGCGACCGAGTACTCGGCGCTGATGTCGAAGGTGGTCGCGGACGGCACCAAGAAGGTCAAGTTCCCGATCAACGAGCCGGCGATCGCGAAGAAGAAGTCGCAGATCGACGAGTACCTGGAGTTCTACGGCGGCCCCGGCGTCCAGCACATCGCCCTCGCGTCGAACGACATCGTGGCGACCGTGCGGACGATGCGGGCGGCGGGCGTCCAGTTCCTGTCCGTGCCGGACTCGTACTACGACACGCTGGGCGAGTGGGTCGGCGACACGCGCGTGCCGATCGACGAGCTGCGCGAGCTGAAGATCCTGGCGGACCGTGACGAGGACGGCTACCTGCTGCAGATCTTCACGAAGCCGGTGCAGGACCGTCCGACGGTCTTCTTCGAGATCATCGAGCGGCACGGGTCGATGGGCTTCGGCAAGGGCAACTTCAAGGCCCTGTTCGAGGCGATCGAGCGGGAGCAGGAGAAGCGGGGCAACCTGTAGGTCGCCTGGGCCCGGGTCCCCGGGCGGGGCGCGGGCCGGCCGCCGGCGGGGGTGGGGCGGGCCGGGGACTGCCGCTGCGCGGAGCGGCATCCCCCGGCCCACCCCACCCTTCTGCCGTCCCCGGCTGCCCCGGCCCCCGGGGAGGGCTCCGGTCAGGTGGAGGACGGGCTCGGCTCCGGTCAGGTGGAGGACGGGCTCGGCTTCGGTGAGGCCGGCTTCGGTTTGGGCTTCGGGGGGTTGGGCTTCGGGAGTTCCGGGGCCACCCACGGTGTGCGGGGCTGCATGTTCTCCGGGCCGCCCGAGGGGGGCTGGCCGATCGTGGCGAGGGCTTCCTTCGCGAGGGGGCCGCGCACCGGGGAGAAACCCGGGTTCGTCCGCAGGGCCTCCTCCAGGTGGCGGCGGGCCGCCGCCTCGTCGCCCAGGCCCCGCTCGATCATCGCCCGGTGGTAGGAGAACTCCGCACTGCGCACCCCCAGCTCGGTGGCCTTCTTCGCGTGCTCCAGGGCCGCCGTGTCCTCCCCGCCGCGGTGCAGCGCCCAGCCCAGGGCATCGGCCACCTGCACGCTCTTGTGCCGCTTCCACTCCGCCGACAGGCGGCGTACGGCGGCGCCCGCGTCCCCGTGGTCGGCCTCGAACAGGCCCAGGACCACCGCCTCGTTGACGCCGTTCGCCTCGCGGCGCGCCGCCAGCACCGACACGGCCTCGTACTGGACCCGGGCCTCCTCCGGCCGTCCCAGCGAGTCCAGCAGCTCGCCCAGCTCCAGCGCCAGGCGCGGCTCCGGCGTACGGCCCAGCGCCAGCCGGTAGTCCCGGACCGCCTCCCCGCCCCGGCCCAGCGCGGCCAGTGCCCGTGCCCGGCCGCCCAGGGCCTCCGCCCGCGCCGGGTCCGTGCGCAGCGCGGCCTCCTGCTGGCGCAGCGCCTCCGCCGCGTCACCCCGCTCGAAGGCCAGCTCCCCGAGCCGGTACAGCACGTACGCCTTCTCCGCCGGCGCCTTCGCCGCGCCCGCCGCGTGCTCCAGCGACACCACCGCGTCCTCGCGCCAGCCGCGGTCCCGGTAGACCTGGGCGGCCCGCAGGTGCGCGGCCAGCCCCTCGCGGAGCTCCGACAGCTGCTCCAGCGCCTTCTGGGCGGCCTTGTAGTCGCCGAGGCCCGTGTACGCGTCCACGAGGACCGGGTACGCCGTCCAGCGCCGCGGCGCCTGCGCCCGTACGAGCTCGCCCCACTTCTTCGCCGTCCCGAAGTCCGCGCGGGCGTTGGCGAGGGCGCCCATGCCCGTCATCGCGTCGAAGTTGCCCTTCTCCGCGGGCCGGGTCTCCAGCGACCGCTTGAGCGCCTTCTCCGCCTTCGGGTACCAGTCCGATTCGGCCGTCCGCCGCGCCTGTTCGAGGTACGCGGACCCGAGCACCGCCCACGAAGCGTCGTCGTCGGCGTGCGCGGCGACCCACTTTTCCCGGTCCGCCACCAGCGCCGTCAGGTCCACCGCGGCCGCCGGGGCGCCCACGCCGACCGCCGACGCGGCCCGTTCGCTCGGCCCCGGCGGGCGGGCGTCGTCGCCCGTGCGGGCCGGGCGGATCAGCAGGGCCCCGGCGATCAGGACCACCGCCACCGCGGCCGCCACCACCGTCTTGCGGCCGGTGAAGGTCACGGGCGGCGCGGGCTGCTGCGAATGCTCGTCGAAACCGTCCATGCGCTCACTGTGCGTCAATATGAAGAGCTCGCCGAGGTGTCCGAAGCCGGTCGCGGCCGTGTTCACACCGATGGCCCCGGCTGTCACGCTGGCCCCATGGATGACGATCTGCCGGCACGGCTTTCCGCACGGTCCCCCGAGCAGCCCCCCGAGGAGTTCTCCGAGGAGCCCGCCGCGTACTCCTCCGGGCGGCCCTCCGCGCAGCGGCTCGTCGCGCGCCTGCGCGAGGGGCTCCCGCCCGAGGCCGTCCTCACGGATCCGCAGGTCACCGCCGCCTACGCCACGGACATGGCGAGCTTCTGCGTCGCCGGCACGCCCGCCGCCGTGGTCCTGCCCCGCACCGTCGAACAGGTGCGGCACGTGATGCGCACCGCGACCGCCCTACGGGTCCCGGTCGTCCCCCAGGGCGCCCGTACCGGCCTGTCGGGCGCCGCCAACGCCTCGGACGGCTGCATCGTGCTGTCCCTCGTGAAGATGGACCGGATCCTGGAGATCTCCGCCGTCGACCGGATCGCCGTCGTCGAACCGGGCGTGGTCAACGCGGTCCTCTCGCGGGCCGTCGCCGAACAGGGCCTGTACTACCCGCCCGACCCGTCCAGCTGGGAGCAGTGCACCATCGGCGGCAACATCGGCACCGCCTCGGGCGGCCTGTGCTGCGTCAAGTACGGGGTCACCGCCGAGTACGTGCTCGGCCTCGACGTGGTCCTCGCCGACGGCCGGCTGCTGCACACGGGCCGGCGTACCGCCAAGGGGGTCGCCGGATATGACCTGACCCGGCTCTTCGTGGGCTCCGAGGGCAGCCTCGGCGTGGTCGTCCGGGCGGTGCTGGCGCTGCGGCCGGCGCCGCCCCGGCAGCTGGTGCTGGCCGCCGAGTTCCCCTCCGCCGCGGCGGCCTGCGAAGCGGTCTGCGCCGTCATGGAGGCGGGGCTGGCGCCCTCGCTGCTGGAGCTGATGGACCGGACGACCGTCCGCGCCGTCAACGCCCTCGGCCGCATGGGCCTGCCCGAGAGCACGGAGGCGCTGCTGCTGGCCGCCTTCGACACCCCGGACGCGCCCGACGGTCTCGCGGCCGTCGGCCGGCTGTGCACCGCCGCCGGCGCCACCGCCGTCGTCCCCGCCGAGGACGAGGCGGAGTCGGAACTCCTGCTCCAGGCCCGCCGGATGTCCCTGACCGCCCTGGAGGCGCTGAGGCCCGCGACGATGATCGACGACGTCTGCGTACCCCGGTCGCGGCTCGCCGAGATGCTCGCCGGCACGGAGGCCGTGGCCCGGGAGTACGGGCTGCTCATCGGCGTCTGCGCGCACGCCGGCGACGGCAACACCCACCCGGTGGTCTGCTTCGACCCCGCGGACGAGGACGAGGCGCGGCGGGCCCGGGAGTCCTTCGACGCCATCATGGCGCTGGGTCTGGAACTCGGCGGGACGATCACCGGCGAGCACGGGGTCGGGGTGCTGAAGAAGGAGTGGCTCGCCCGCGAACTCGGGCCGGTGGGCCTGGAGATGCAGCGCAACGTCAAGCGGGCCTTCGACCCGCTCGGGCTGCTCAATCCCGGCAAGCTCTTCTGAAGGCGAGGGGGAGGAAAAGGGGGCCGGGGACGGGGCCTGCGGGGCGCGGTCGTCGGGCGTGAGGTCGTCAGGCGTGTGGTCGTCGGGCGTACGCATCACAGGTCACCGTCCGCCGACTCGTCCGAGGGCCACGGGTCGCGCAGCCACAGCTCGTCCGCCGGGGTCGGGGTCAGCAGCTCCGCCAGCGCCGCGTCCAGTCCGAGCCGGTCCGCCTCGGTCCCCGGCGGCACCACGCGCAGGGTCCGCTCCAGCCATGCCGACACCGATCCGGCCGGGGCCTCCAGCAGGGCGTCGCCGTCGGGGGAGCTGAGCGCCATGCACAGGACCGCCCTGCTGTCGATCTTCGTGGGCCAGATCCGGACGTCTCCGTGCCCGCACGGACGGAACACCCCCTCGACGAGCAGCTCGCGCGCGAAGGTCCAGTTGACCGGGGCGCTGGAGCCGGTGTGGAAGGTGACGTGCACGGCGAACGGATCGTCCGTGAGGTACAGCAGCCTGGCGGGGACGGGGACGCTCCGCTCGGGGGACAGGACCAGCTTCAGTTCCAGTTCGCGTTCGATGACGGGGTGGTGCATGGCGGCCTCACTTCGGTGCTTCGCTTGCGGGCGCGGGGCCGGGACTGCCCCACACCCGCAGAGAGCGTCCGTGTGCCCGGGTATGACGCGACTTTCGGCACCGAAGGAGAGGTTGGCCGAAATCTATCGGCTGACCGAAAACAATCGGGTGGAGTGACGTTCGCTCGAAGGCTTGGAATCTCCCGTTACCGGACCTGTCGGGAGGGGGTTCTTGGCTATGGTCCTCCCCTTGGGTCCTCCCCTGCACAATCCTCAAGCCACGATCGGAGTTGGGGACATTGACGGCCTCCCCTGGTGACGGCGAGCGCGCGGCCCGCGAGGGCTACTACCCCGATCCGTCCATCCCCGGGTACGTCCGGTACTGGAACGGCGCTGCCTGGGTCCCCGGTACGAGCCGCCCCGCCGCCTCCGTCGCCCCGGCGCCCGCCCCCGCCGCGGCGCCCGCCCCTGCCGCGGCGTTCGCCTCGGCCTCGGCCTCGGCCTCGGCGCCGGCTCCCGCGTCCGCTCCCGCGTCGGTGTCCGGACCCGCTCCCGTGGACGAGACGGGGCCGGTGTTCCTCGACGAAACCTCCGCGACCGAGGCGCTGACCGGGCCGCGGACCGGCGTCGGCCCCGGCCTCGGCGCGGGTCCCGGGGCGGGTCCCGGAGCCGTCCCCGGACCGGGACCGGATTGCGATCCGGCGGGCTGGCAGGCCGACCCCCTCCACCAGGCCGGCTTCGGCGGCCCCCGCGACGTGCGCGTCTCCTGGGGCGGCCCGGCGGAACCGGAGCACCGGCCCGGGGGGATCTCCCTGGCCCGGCCCGCGCCCGCCGCGGCTCCCTCCGCCCCCGCCCGGCAGCTTCCGGCGCAGGCCGCGGCGGAGAGCGGGGGCGTCCTCTCGGCCCGCCCGCCGGCCTGGCCCGACGCCCCGGGGGCCGGCGCCTCGGGTCTCACCTCCAGCTGGCCGGAGGCCGCCCCGTCCGCTCCTCGGGCGCGAAGCGCGCCGCGGCCCGTGGCGTCACCCGAGGTACGGGGCCCGGCCCATCCGGCCCACCCCCACCCGGCCCCGTCCGAGGCCGAGCCGTACGGCGGGTGGCCCCCCTCGGCCCCCTCGGCCCCGTCCCCCACGGCAGCCCCTTCGGCCCCGCCGGCCCCCTCGGCGTTCGAGCCGCGGGATGCCGGCCGGAGCCCCGTGAGCGCTCCGGCGCCCGCCCGCCCGGCCCCCGTCCGGCCCCGCCCGGAGGCGCGCGAGGCGGCGGCCGAGTCCCCGTCGCGGTCCGCGCCGCCGCCCGCGCCGCGTGGCACGGAACCCGCGGCTCCCTCCGGGTTCCAGCCCCGTGGCGCGGAGAGCGCCGCCCCCGCCGCCGCCCCCGTCCCTCCCGCGGAGGCGACCCGGGCCGTCTTCGAGGAGATGGCCGAGCGCGCCGTACGTCCCGCCGGGCTGGTCCGCCGGACCCTGGCCCGCGCCGTGGACTCCCTCGTCCTCGCCGGGGTCGCGACGGCCGCCGCGCTGCCCCTCGTACCGGAGGTGACGGCCCACGTACAGGTCAAGGTCGAGGAGGCGCGGGCGAGCGGGCGCACCACCACGGTGTGGCTGCTCGACGGCACCATCACCGGCTACCTGGGTCTGGTCCTGGCGGCCGTCCTCGTCTTCGGGGTGTTCTACGAGGCCCTGCCCACCGCACGCTGGGGTCGCACCCCGGGCAAGAAGCTGTTCGGGGTCCGCGTGCTGGCCACCGCCACCCTGCGCCCGCCGGCCTTCGGGGCGGCCCTGCGGCGCTGGCTGGTGTACGCCCTGCTCGGCCTGCCGGGGAGCCTGTGGTGCCTGGTGGACCGCCCCCGCCGCCGGGCCTGGCACGACCGGGCCGCCGGGACGTACGTGGCCCGGTGAGCGCCGCGGCGGGGCCGTGCCGGGCCCGGCGCCGGGGGCGGTACTCCGAACGGACGCGGTCCCGTTGCGGACCCCGCGGACCCGGGTTCGACTCGGGCCATGAGTACCGACCAGCCGCCGGGCCAGCCGCCCGAGGACGACCCGTTCCTCAAGAAGCCCCAGGAACCGACGCCTCCGTCGGGCGGTTCGCCGTACGGCTCACCGCCTCCGCCCCCCGGCGGCGGCAGCCCGCCCCCGCCGCCCCCGCCCCCCGGCGGCGGGTACCCCCCGCCTCCGCCCCCGTACGGCGGCGGAGGCGACCCGTACGGCGGGGGAGGCGGCTACGGCATGCCCGATCCGCTCGCCGGGATGCCCCCGCTCGCCGACTTCGGCAGGCGGCTCACGGCGCGCATCATCGACGTGTTCATCGTCGGGGTGCCGCTGTTCCTCATCCAGCTGGCGTTCGGCAGGAACCGGTACATGGTCGACACGGACAGGGGGGAGGACGTCAGCGAGGTCATCACGAAGTCGTACAACGGCTCGGGCCTGGTGTGGACGCTCGTCTCGATCATCGCGTACGTCGGCTACGACTGGTGGCTCACCAAGCAGAGCGGCCGAACGGTCGGCAAGAAGGTCATGGGCCTGCGCGTCGCGATGCTGAACGACGGCAGCGTGCCCCCGTCGAACGCCTCGCTCGGCCGCGCCGCCGTGCTCTGGATCCCGACCCTGGTGTGCTGCTTCTGCCTGTGGCCGCTCGCGCTGATCGTGTCGATGCTCGTCGACAAACCGTACCGGCAGGGCCTGCACGACAAGGTGGCCAAGACCGTGGTGGTCAAGACGACTTAGACGCGTACGCCTACGCGTACGCGCACGGGTCCGCGCGGGCGGCCGTCCCTCCGGGGGTGGCCGCCCGCTCCGGTGTTCCCGCTCAGAGGTGGACGGGGTGCTCGGCGGGGGCCGTTCGCGGTTCGGGCACCCGGTGGGCGTCCGGGGCGGTGGCGGTGGCGGCCGCCTGCCCCGTCCGCCCGGCGGCGTGCCGGCCGCGCCGGCGCGGCTGCGGCACGGTGAGGGCGACCAGCAGCCCCAGGGCGAGCGCGGCCGCGGAGATGACGGCGACGCCGAGCCCCGTGCTCGTCTGCGAGAGCAGCAGCATGGCGATCGTCGACACGATGACGGTGGCGGACCCGTAGGCGAGCTGTGCGGCAGTCGGACGCGGCATGGCGTGTTCCGTCCTCAAGGCGGGGAGGGGGAGTCGGCTCGACCGGTCGCGCGTCAAGTGACTCCAGGACGGGATGCCCGAGCCGCACCGGAAGTAAGCGTGACCTTACCCACGGTGTCGCAGCACGGGGGGCGCACGGGCTCTCGTGATGCGCCGTCACCGGCCTCCGTGGAGCGCCCTTCGCCCTGGATGACCCCCGTTGGCGACGGAACGTCCGAATAGCGGAACTCCTTGACCGCATAGTGCAGTTGTAAGGAAGAAGTCAAGGTCTGTCTTTTCTTTAGACTCTCCGGTCAAATGTCGTCACTTGAGACGCGCGCCGCGCGGAACCCCCCGCTCCTATGGAGACGTTCCGACCTACGTTGCGGCCGCGGGAGGGGAACGACATCAAGTGACCGGCAATTCCGTCAGACGACGCACCCTGCGCACCCTGGCCATCGGTGTGACCATGGCCGCCTGCGCGACCAGCGCCACCTTCTTCACCGTCACCGCGGCCCAGGCCGAGGACAAGGGCCCGGGCGTCTCGGCTTCCGACCGGCAGGACCCGACCGCTCCTGCCAAGCTCGTCGACCACGACCTCAAGGGGCCGTTCAGCGAGCAGCAGGCGAAGCAGAAGAAGGCCGCCCTGGAGCAGGTGCTGAGCGGCAAGAAGGACGTCGAGCAGCGCGGCGCCTCGAAGGTCGTCAAGCTCGACGACAAGAAGTACGTCGAGCTCGGCCGCGAGAAGACCGACAAGATCTTCACGATCCTCGTCGAGTTCGGCGACCAGGTCGACAACACGACCATGTTCGACCCGGACGGCCCCGACGGCCCGAAGCCGCCCGCGCCGAAGTACGGCGGCACCCCCGGCCCGCTGCACAACCAGATCGCGCAGCCTGACCGCGCGAACAACAACAGCACGGCCTGGCAGAAGGACTACAGCCGCCAGCACTTCCAGGACCTGTACTTCGGTACCGGCCAGGGCAAGGACTCGCTGAAGACCTACTACGAGAAGACCTCCTCGGGCCGCTACTCCGTCGACGGCCAGGTCGCCGACTGGGTCAAGATCCCGTACAACGAGGCCCGTTACGGCTCGAACTACTGCGGCCAGACCAACTGCTCCAACGTGTGGGACACCGTCAAGGACGGCGTCAACGCGTGGGTGGAGGCCCAGAAGAAGGCCGGCAAGACCGACGCCGAGATCAAGGCCACGCTGGCGCAGTACGACCAGTGGGACCGCAACGACTACGACGGCGACGGCAACTTCAACGAGCCCGACGGCTACATCGACCACTTCCAGATCGTCCACGCGGGCGAGGACGAGTCGGCCGGCGGCGGAGTGCAGGGCACCAACGCGCTGTGGGCGCACCGCTGGTACGCGTACGGCACCGACGCCGGCAAGACCGGCCCGGCGAACAACAAGGCCGGCGGTACCCAGATCGGTGACACCGGCATCTGGGTCGGCGACTACACGATGCAGCCGGAGAACGGCGGCCTCGGCGTCTTCGCGCACGAGTACGGCCACGACCTCGGTCTGCCGGACCTCTACGACACCTCCGGCGGCGGCGACAACTCCGTCGGCTTCTGGTCCCTGATGTCGGCCGGCTCCTGGCTCGGCGACGGCAAGGAGTCCATAGGCAACGTCCCCGGCGACATGACCGCCTGGGACAAGCTGCAGCTGGGCTGGCTGAACTTCGACAAGGCCAAGGCCGCGACGAAGTCCACCCACAAGCTGGGTGTGTCGGCGTACAACACCAAGGACAAGCAGGCGCTGCTCGTCGAGCTGCCGAAGAAGCAGGTCAAGACCGACATCGTCGCTCCCGCCGAGGGTTCCTCGCAGTGGTGGAGCAACATGGGTGACGACCTGAAGAACACCCTCACCCGCTCCGTCGACCTGACGGGCAAGAAGTCCGCCGCCCTTTCCCTCAAGGGCTGGTGGGACATCGAGCAGGACTACGACTTCCTCTACACCGAGGTGTCCACGGACGGCGGCGCCACCTGGACCGCGGTGGCCGGCACCGCCGACGGTGCGGCCATCCCGAACGACGCCTCCGGCAGCCCGTCGCTGACCGGTGTCTCCGGCGCCTGGAAGTCCCTGAACTTCCCGCTCGACGCCTACGCGGGCAAGAAGGTCGACATCCGCTTCCGCTACCAGACGGACGGCGGCGCGGGCGGCAAGGGCTTCGCCGCCGACGCCCTCAACCTGACCGCGGACGGCGCCACCGTCTTCGCCGACGGTGCCGAGAACGGCGACAACGGCTGGACCGCCAAGGGCTTCTCCCGCCAGGGCGCCGGCTTCACCAAGGAGTACGCGCAGTACTACCTGGCCGAGAACCGCCGCTACGTCTCGTACGACTCGACCCTCAAGGTCGGCCCGTACAACTTCGGCTTCGCCAACACCAAGCCGGGCTGGGTCGAGCACTACCCGTACCAGGACGGCCTGCTGCTGTGGCTCTGGGACACCTCCCAGAAGGACAACAACACCAGCCAGCACCCGGGCTCCGGTCTGATCCTGCCGATCGACGCCAACGCCAAGCCGATGAAGTGGTCGGACGGCACCCTGCTGCGGAACAAGATCCAGCCGTACGACGCCCCGTTCAGCGCCTACTCGACGGACGCGTTCACGCTGCACAAGAACGGTGAGGCGCTCTTCGTCAAGCCGAAGCCGGCCCAGCTGGTCTTCGACGACCACAAGGGCAAGTACTGGTACGAGGAGAACCCGACCGGTTCGGTGAAGGTCACTGACACCAACACCAAGATCAAGATCGCGAAGGAGACCTACGACGGCCTCCAGATGACGGTCGAGGTCGGCCCCGCCGCCAAGTAACTCGGCAAAACTGCAGGTCACAGCATGATCGGCCGTCGCCCTCTAGCGGGCGGCGGCCGATCGCGTTTAGATGCGGGTGCGAGTTTTCTTATTGACGGGGGAGCTGAAGATCATGCCAGGTGGAGGTTTCGTCAGACTGCCGGGCGGCAGCGTGGTGGTCGCGCTGACGCTGCCGCGGCCGACCGGAGAGGGCGGGAACGTCCGCGTGCTGGTGCACGCCGCGAACCGGGCCCGCGCCCTGACCAGGCTGCGGAACCTCGGCATGCGGGCCGTCTACCTGCGCGGCAACGCCCAGCCGCCCACCCCGGACGAGGTCACGGCCGTCCTCCACCACCCCGACGGCCTGCTGTGGCGCTGCGCACCGGACCGCGCCACGGAGCTCTGGCACCCGATCCGCGCCCTCCTGGGCAACGCCTAGCCGCGGCCGCGCGGGGGCCGCAGGAGGGCCGAGGCCGCCGCCGGGGGCCCTGCCGGGGCCTCACCGGGCCCCTGCCGGGCCCCGGCGGCCCCGGGTCAGCGAAGGCCCGGGGCGTCGCCCACGAGGGCCACGCCCGCCGTGCGCAGGTCGTCCAGCGCCCGGGTGGTGGTGTGGGGGGCCACGGCGGCCGTGAGGTCCAGCAGGACGCGGGTGGCGAACCCGGCACGGGCCGCGTCGAGGGCGGTGGCCTTCACGCAGTGGTCGGTGGCGATGCCGACCACGTCGACCTCGCTCACCATGCGCTCGCGGAGCCAGTCCGCGAGCGTCACGCCGTTCTCGTCGGCCCCCTCGAAACCGCTGTACGCGGCCTCGTGGGCGCCCTTGTCGAAGACGGCGGCGACCGCGCCGGAGGCGACGGCCGGGGCGAAGTTCGGGTGGAAGCCGACGCCCTCGGTCCCGGCGACGCAGTGCACCGGCCAGGAGGTCTCGAAGTCGGGCTCGGCCGGGGGGCGCGCGAAGTGCGGACCGGGGTCGACGTGGTGGTCCCGGGTGGCGACCACGTGCCGGTAGCCGGCGGTGCTCTGCCCGATCAGCTCGGTGATCGCGGCGGCGACGTCGGCCCCGCCGGTGACGGCGAGGCTGCCGCCCTCGCAGAAGTCGTTCTGTACGTCGACGACGATCAGTGCGCGGTGCATGTCACGTGCCTTTCGGCTGGTTGGTGTGCGGCGGGCCCTGCGGGGGCTCTTGCCCCGCCCCGCCCCTACCCGAAACGGGCCCCGGCCCGCTCCGTCCGGCGGCTCAGAGGTACTCCGTCGGGATCACGGCCTCGCCGCGGGAGAGCTGCGTCGCCGAGAGGGGCAGTGCGGCGCGGGCCGCCAGGTGGCGGTCGCGGGCGGCCTCCAGGGGCTCGCGGGCGACCACCTCGCCCGCCTTGACGAGCTGGGTCAGCAGCTGGTGGTCGGCCAGGGCGGCCGGCACCGGGCCGGTGCCGACGACCTCGGCCTCGGCGATCCCGTCCGCGTCCACCCGGCGCGCGGCCCACTTGCGCCCGCCGATGGAGGTCTTGCCGCCGGAGGACTTCTTCGCCACCGGGGCCAGGGCGGCCTTCGGGTCGGCGGAGACCGCACGCGCGACCAGCTTGTAGACCATCGAGCACGTCGGGTGCCCGCTGCCCGTCACCAGCTGGGTGCCGACCCCGTACGCGTCCACCGGCGCCGCCGCCAGCGAGGCGATGGCGTACTCGTCCAGGTCCGAGGTGACCACGATCCGCGTGTTCACCGCGCCGAGCTCGTCCAGCTGCTGGCGCACCCGGTGCGCGACCAGCAGCAGGTCGCCGGAGTCGATCCGGACGGCGCCCAGGTCGGTGCCCGCCACCTCCACGGCGGTGCGGACGGCCTCGGCCACGTCGTAGGTGTCCACCAGCAGGGTGGTGCCCCGGCCCAGCGAGGCCACCTGGGCGGTGAACGCGTCCCGCTCGCTGTCGTGCACGAGGGTGAAGGCGTGCGCGCTGGTGCCGACCGTCGGGATCCCGTACCGGAAGCCGGCCGCCAGGTCGGAGGTGGAGGCGAAGCCGCCCACGTACGCCGCCCGCGCCGAGGCGACGGCGGCCAGCTCGTGGGTGCGCCGTGCGCCCATCTCGATCAGCGGCCGCCCGCCGGCGGCGGAGGCCATCCGGGAGGCGGCGGCCGCGATGGCGGAGTCGTGGTTGAGGATCGACAGGATCACGGTCTCCAGCAGCACGCACTCGGCGAAGCTGCCCTCGACCCGCAGGAGCGGCGATCCGGGGAAGTAGACCTCCCCCTCCGGGTAGCCCCAGATGTCACCCGAGAAGCGGTACGAGGCCAGCCAGTCCAGCGTCCGCATGTCGACGACGGCCCGTTCCCGCAGGAACTCCAGCACCGCGCCGTCGAAGCGGAAGTTCTCGACGGCGTCCAGCACGCGCCCGGTGCCGGCGACGACTCCGTAGCGCCGGCCCTCGGGCAGCCGCCGGGTGAAGACCTCGAAGACCGAGCGCCGGTCGGCGGTGCCGTTGGCCAGGGCGGCCTGCAGCATCGTGAGCTCGTAATGGTCCGTGAAGAGCGCTGTCGACGGCACGTCCACCGGCAGGCCCAGGTCCGCAGGGTTCATGTCACGGATGCTAGCGCACATCTCGTCAAAGTGACGAGATGTAGGGGCCCGTTTGTGCGACGGACCCTCCACAGTGGCAGCATGGGACAAGTGAGTGTTGCTCCCATTGAGATCGAACGCACCGAAGCGGCCGAAGAGACCTTCGCGGTCCCCGAACCCGACGTCCCGTGGGTGACCCTGGTGCACAACGACCCGGTCAACCTCATGAGCTACGTGACGTACGTGTTCCAGGCGTACTTCGGCTACCCCAAGGACAAGGCGACCAGGCTGATGCTCGACGTCCACCACAAGGGCCGGGCGGTCGTGTCCAGCGGCAGCCGCGAGGAGATGGAACGGGACGTGCAGGCCATGCACGGCTACGGGCTCTGGGCGACCCTCTCGCAGGACCGCTTCTGATGGGCGGCGTGTTCGAGACCCGCGAGGGCGGCGGCGCCGTCGTGGCCCTGGACGGGATCGAGATCTCGATCCTGCGCTCCCTCGCCGTGCAGCTGCTGGAGCTGATCGGCCCCGGAGAGCCGGAGCCCGCGGCGGACGCCGACCCGCTGGCCGTGCTCTTCGCCTCCGACGGCCCCACCGAACCCCCCTCCGACCCGGCACTGGCCCGGCTCTTCCCCGACGCCTACGGGGGCCCCGGCGCGGCCGAGGGGCAGGGCGAGGAGGAGCTGCGGGCGCGCTCGGCGGAGTTCCGCCGCTTCACCGAGAACGACCTGCGCACCCGCAAGCGGGAGGACGCGCTGGCCGTCGTCCGCAGCCTCGACGGGCTCTCCCCGGACGGCGAGGGGGCGGCGCTGCTGGAGCTGACCGACGAGCTGCCGCTGCGCTGGCTCGGGGCCCTCAACGACCTGCGGCTGACCATCGCGGCGCGCCTGGACATCACCGAGGACGACGAGAGCGCGGTGCTCTTCCGCCTTCCGGACGACGATCCGCGCAAGCCGATGGTGATGGCCTACCTCTGGCTCGGCGGCCTGCAGGAAACGCTCATCGAGACCCTTTAGCCGCGCATCGGTCACGTGAGGTTCGCTCAGCGGACGCTCAAATCCGGATAACGATCAGATCACCACCATGTGGTGATCTGATCTGTTCCATGCTCTATGTCCGGATTTATCTATGTCGTGCGTCACATTCTGGTTCCTCGGCCACCCGTAAGCACGTGATAAATCTTCACGACCGCCGACGGGGCGCCACCCATGCCCCCCGGCCTGCTTGAACCGGCTGACCGCCGGCGTGCAACTCCATCCGTATCCGGGGGGATCGAGGACCCGATCCGCAGCCAGTGAAGGCGCGGGTCGGCGTGGAGAAAGGCGCACCAGACATGACCTCTGTGCAGGTCGAGCAGCACGACAGGACGCCCGGCGAGGGCGCGCAGGGCGAGGGCGAGGGGTACCACCGCGCGCTCGGAGCCCGCCAGATCCAGATGATCGCCATCGGCGGAGCCATCGGCACCGGCCTGTTCATGGGCGCCGGCAAGGCGATCTCCAAGGCAGGCCCGAGCCTGATCCTGGCCTACGCCATCGCGGGTCTGGTCATCTTCTTCATCATGCGGGCGCTGGGCGAGCTGCTCATGTACCGCCCCGTGTCCGGTTCCTTCTCGGACTACGCCCGCGAGTTCCTGGGCCCGTTCTGGGGGTACGCGACCGGCTGGACGTACTGGCTCTTCTGGGTGGTCACCGGCATCGTCGAGGTCACCGCCGCGGCCAAGTACATGTCGTACTGGACCCACGACAGCTTCCCGCAGTGGGCCTACGCGCTGATCTTCACGGTCATCCTCTACCTGGCCAACCTGATCTCCGTGAAGCTCTTCGGTGAGCTGGAGTTCTGGTTCTCCATGGTCAAGGTCACCGCCATCGTCGGCATGATCCTGATCTGCGCCGGAATCCTCACCATCGGCTTCTCCGACGCCGCCGACACCGCCTCCGTCTCCAACCTGTGGAACAACGGCGGCTTCTTCCCCAACGGCATCGGCGAGACGCTGATGACCCTGCAGATCGTGATGTTCGCCTTCCTCGCGGTCGAGCTGGTCGGCGTCACCGCCGGCGAGTCCAAGGACCCCGAGAAGACCCTGCCCAAGGCCATCAACACCGTGCCGTGGCGCATCGCCGTCTTCTACGTCGGCGCCCTCATCATGATCATGTCGGTCATCCCGTGGTCGAACTTCAAGGCGGGCGAGAGCCCGTTCGTGCTCGCCTTCGAGAAGATGGGCCTGGGCGTCGGCGCCGCGATCGTCAACTTCGTCGTGCTGACCGCCGCGCTGTCCTCCTGCAACTCGGGCATGTACTCCACCGGCCGCATGCTGCGCGACCTCGCGCTCAACGGCCAGGGCCCGAAGTTCTTCACCAAGCTCACCAAGAGCGGCACCCCGCTCGTCGGCACCACCTTCTCCGCCGCGCTGATGCTGGTGGGCGTCTGGATCAACTACGTCGCCCCGGGCAAGGCCTTCGACTACGTCGTCTCCTTCGCCACCATCTCCGGCATGTGGGCCTGGATCATGATCCTGGTCTGCCAGATCCGCTACCGCGCCAAGGCCGACCGCGGCGAGCTGCCGCAGTCCCCCTTCCGCGCCCCCGGCGCCCCCTGGACCAGCTGGTTCGCCCTGCTGTTCATCGGCATGGTCATCGTGATGATGGGCGTCGACAAGGACGCCCGCGTCTCGTTGTACTGCGCGCCGCTGTGGGGCCTGATCCTCGGTGTCTCCTACCTCGTCCTCAAGAAGCGCAACCCCACCGGCGCGGCCTTCAACAAGGTCGAGAAGGCCTCGCAGTCGGCCTGATCGCCGCCCCCCGGACCGTGGGTCCCGGCCGCCTGCCACGGCCGGGAAGCACGCCCCGGAAGCCTCGTGTCCATCATTCGGGCCCTCCCGTACCGCTCCTCGGTACGGGAGGGCCCGTCTGCTTATCCTGTCGCTCATGCTGACCCTCACCCAGGACCTGTACGACCGGATCGTCGGGCACGCCCGCAAGGACCACCCCGACGAGGCGTGCGGCATCGTGGCCGGCCCGGCGGGCACCGGGCGCCCCGAGCGGTTCGTCCCCATGCTCAACGCGGCCCGCTCGCCCACGTTCTACGAGTTCGACTCGAAGGACCTGCTGAAGCTCTACCGCGAACTGGACGACCGCGACGAGGAGCCGGTGATCGTCTACCACTCCCACACCGCGACCGAGGCCTACCCCTCGCGCACCGACATCACGTACGCGAACGAGCCCGGGGCGCACTACGTCCTGGTCTCCACGGCCGACCAGGACGGCCTCGGGGAGTTCCAGTTCCGGTCCTACCGGATCGTCGACGGAGTGATCACAGAGGAAGAAGTGCAGGTCGTCGAGGGCTACTGACCAGTATGCGAGCGGATGTGGTCCACGATGCGGGATCACACTCCAAACGGGGGACCGGGAATCGTTAACATGACCGCATGGTTTCCCACGACGTGAGCATCGAGACGCCCGGCAGGCTGCTGCTCGTGGCGCGGCTGCACGTCGACCTGTGCCGCCTCGCCAGCGCCATCTGTCCTGCCGCCTGAGCACCCCCGGCCCCCGCGCGGGGCCGCAAGAGCCGCGCGCCCGCACTTCCCTTCACGCCCTCCCGACACTGGAGCCTGCTGCCATGGCCATCGAGGTCCGCATCCCCACCATCCTCCGCACCTACACCGACGGCGAGAAGGCCGTGAACGGTGAAGGCGCGACCCTCGCCGACCTGCTCGCCGACCTGGAAACCCGCCACAAGGGCATCGAGGAGCGCATCGTCGACGGCGGCCAGCTGCGCCGCTTCGTGAACGTCTACCTCAACGACGAGGACGTCCGCTTCCTCGACGGCATCTCCACCGCCCTCAAGGACGGCGACAGCGTCACCATCCTCCCGGCCGTGGCCGGCGGCTCGAAGTAATGCGCTACGACTCCCCGCTCGCGGCGGTCGGCAACACCCCGCTGGTCCGGCTGCCGCGACTGTCGCCCTCGGCGGACGTCCGCATCTGGGCCAAGCTGGAGGACCGCAACCCGACCGGCTCGATCAAGGACCGCCCCGCGCTCCACATGGTCGAGCAGGCGGAGAAGGACGGCCGCCTCTTCCCCGGCTGCACCATCCTGGAACCCACCTCCGGCAACACGGGCATCTCGCTCGCCATGGCCGCGAAGCTCAAGGGCTACCGGATCGTGTGCGTCATGCCGGAGAACACCTCGCAGGAGCGCCGGGACCTTCTCGCGATGTGGGGAGCCGAGATCATCTCGTCGCCGGCGGCGGGCGGCTCCAACACCGCCGTGCGGGTGGCCAAGGAACTGGCGGCCGAGCACCCCGACTGGGTGATGCTCTACCAGTACGGCAACCCGGACAACGCGGGCGCCCACTACGCGACGACGGGCCCCGAGATCCTCGCCGACCTGCCCTCCATCACCCACTTCGTGGCGGGCCTCGGTACGACCGGCACCCTGATGGGCGTCGGCCGCTACCTGCGCGAGCACGTCCCGGGCGTGAAGATCGTCGCCGCCGAGCCGCGCTACGACGACCTCGTCTACGGCCTGCGCAACCTCGACGAGGGCTTCGTCCCGGAGCTCTACGACGCCTCGGTCCTGACGACCCGCTACTCGGTCGGCTCCGCGGACGCGGTCACCCGCACCCGCGACCTGCTCCGCGAGGAGGGCATCTTCGCGGGCGTCTCCACGGGCGCGGCGCTGCACGCGGCGATCGGCGTCGGCCGCAAGGCGGTGGCGGCGGGGGAGACGGCGGACATCGTGTTCGTCGTGGCCGACGGCGGCTGGAAGTACCTGTCGACGGGCGTCTACACGGCGGCCACCACGGAAGAGGCCATCGAGGTCCTCCACGGCCAGCTCTGGGCCTGACCCCCCCCGGGGGGCTCCCCGCCCGCCCGGCCGGCCGCCGGGCGGGCGGGGCGTCACGCGGGCGGGGCGTCACGCGGGGCCGGGGCCCAGGAGTTCCGCGAGGACCGCGGCGTGGGCGGCGGCCGGGTCGCGGACCGCGGTCAGCAGGGTCACCGTCCCCGACGCCGCCACCTCCCGCAGCCGCTCCAGCTCCGCCACCGCCTCGGGCTCCGCCAGCTCCGCCTCGTAGCGCCGCCGGAACTCCGCGGCGGAACCACCCCCGTGGAACCACTTCCGCAGCTCCGTCGACGGCGCCAGCGCCCGCGGCCACTCGTCCACCGCGGCCGCCGCCTTCGACAGCCCCCGCGGCCACAGCCGGTCCACCAGCACCCGCACCCCGTCCGTCCCCGGCTCGGGGGGATCGTAGACGCGCCGCAGCCGGATCACCCCGCTCCGCCCCCCAGCCCCTTGGCCTCGTCCCACACCACCGGGTCCACCGTCCCCGTCCGCGTCCCGAACTCCCACAGCGACACCTCCTCCGGCCGGTCCGCCTCCAGGAAGGAGACGCGCCCCTGGGAGCCCACGACCCCGGGCGGCAGCGGGATCACCCCGGGGCGCCGGTCGTCGTACTTCCCGGTGATCCACGCGACCCGCGCCCGTTCCCCGTGCCGGCGCACCGCCAGCACCAGGCACGGCCGGCCGTCGGCCAGACACCACAGCTCACCGGCCCGCACGGAGGGCGGCGGCCCCGGCCCGTGGGGGCCGCCCGGGGCCCGGCGGACCGGCCGCGCCCGCCGTGGGATCAGCACCACCACCGCCACGGCGACCGCCGCAAGCACGGCGGGCCACCAGGACGTGTCCATATTCCGACCGTAGCCGCGCCCGGGGGCCCCGGCGCGGCAACGCCCGTCCCCCCTGTCGCTCCCCTGGGTGACAGCGCAGGTGATTCCCCCCACAACGGCCTGCCGCGGAGGAGCGACCGGAGGTTTCGCGCCTTACGCTCGACCCACGCACGGCCCGCATTCCGTCCACGGACCGTCCACGGAGGTTCACGCTCCATGAAGCTCACCGTCGTCGGCTGTTCGGGGTCCTTCCCGTCCGCGGATTCGGCATGTTCGAGCTATCTCGTCGAGGCCGACGGCTTCCGGCTGCTCCTCGACATGGGCAACGGCTCCCTCGGCGCGCTCCAGCGGCACTGCGGTCTCTACGACCTCGACGCGATCTTCCTGAGTCACCTGCACGCCGATCACTGCATCGACATGTGCGCGTACTTCGTCGCCCGCTACTACCGGCACGAGGGCGGCCGCTGCGGCGCCCTCCCCGTCTACGGGCCCGAGGGCACCGAGCAGCGGCTGACCACGGCCTACGAGGACGTCCCCGACGCGCGCTCGATGAGCGAGGTCTTCGACTTCCGCACCCTGAAGTCCGGCGGCTTCGAGATCGGCCCGTTCACGGTGCGCACCGAGCGGGTCAGCCATCCGGTGGAGTCGTACGGCATCCGCGTGGAGCACGGCGGGCGCTCGCTGGTGTACTCCGGGGACACGGGTGCCTGCCCGGAGCTGGCGGCGCTGGCCGAGGGCGCCGACCTGTTCCTGTGCGAGGCCTCCTTCACGGACGGCAAGGAAGACGTCCCCGACCTGCACCTCAACGGGCGCGAGGCCGGCGAGTACGCGCGCGGCGGTGGCGTGGGGCGGCTCGTGCTGACGCACATCCCGCCGTGGACGGACGCCGAGCGGAACCTGGCCGACGCGCGGGCCGTCTACGACGGCCGCGTGGACCTCGCGCGGCCGGGCGCCGTCTACGAGGTCTGACGCGCAGCGCATCCCGGCGCGGATCCCGGCGCCCCGCCGCGCCCCGCCCCGCCCAGCCCCGCCCCGCATCCGGCAGAACGCAGGAGCCCCCGCCGTCCCTTCCGGGAGAGCGGGGGCTCCTGTGCTCGGTGAGGCGTGCGGGCCTACTTGCTCTCGGCCTTCAGCAGCTCGGCGAGCTCCTCGTCGGACTCGCGGCCCGGCGTCGGGAGGTTCCACTTGGTGATCGCGAAGCGGAAGACCACGTAGTAGACCGCTCCGAAGGCCAGGCCGATCGGAATGATCATCCACGGGTTGGTGGCGAGCTTCCAGTTCAGCAGGTAGTCGATCAGGCCGGCCGAGAAGCCGAAGCCGTCGTGGACGCCCAGGCCCCAGGTGACGGCCATGGAGATACCGGTCAGGACGGCGTGGACCGCGTACAGCAGCGGCGCGAGGAAGAGGAAGGTGAACTCGATCGGCTCGGTGACACCGGTGACGAAGGAGGTCAGGGCCAGCGAGATCATCATGCCCATCACGACCTTGCGGCGCTCGGGGCGGGCGCAGTGCGCGATGGCGATGGCGGCGGCCGGCAGGCCGAACATCATGATCGGGAAGAAGCCGGACATGAACTGGCCGGCGGTCGGGTCACCCGCGAAGAAGCGCGGGATCTCGCCGGTGACGATGCTGCCGTCGGCCTTGGTGAAGGAGCCGACCTGCTGCTGGAAGAAGGTGTTGAGGAACTGGTGCATGCCGACCGGGATCAGACCGCGGTTGAACACGCCGTAGATGCCGGCGCCGACGGAACCGAGGCCGATCAGCCACTCGCTGAAGCTGCCGAGCGCGTCACCGATCGGGGCCCAGGCCAGGCCGAAGAAGACGCCGAAGAGGGTGCCGACGAAGGCCATGATGATCGGGACCAGGCGGCGGCCGTTGAAGAAGCCGAGCCAGTCGACCAGACGGGTCTTGTGGTAGCGCTGCCAGATCATCGCGCTGACGAGACCGATGAGGATGCCGCCGAGCACGCCCGGGTCCTGCGGCTTGCCCTTGGGCAGCAGCGCGGTGACGCTTCCGTCCATGGGGAACGCGGTCAGCACGTTCTTGTAGACGAGGAAGCCGACGAGGGCGGCGAGGGCCGTGGAGCCGTCGGCCTTCTTCGCGTAGCCGATCGCCACACCGACGCAGAACAGCAGCGCAAGGTTGGAGAAGACGGCGTCACCGGCGGAGGCGAACACCGTGGCGACCTTGCCCCACTGGAGGCCGTCCTTGCCGAACACGTCGTCCTGGCCGAGGCGCAGCAGGATCGCCGCGGCCGGCAGGACGGCAACGGGCAGCTGCAGGGCCTTGCCGACCTTCTGCATGCCCTGCAGCAGCGCGGCACCCGGCTTCTTGGCCGGTGCGGCGGTAGCCGTAGTCATCAACTTCCTCCATTGGGCAAGGCGCCGCCAGGGGACAAGAAGAAAGGGGGACGGCGACGTCTCAGAGAGAGTGACCACGGCTGCTCGGCAGGCGCATGGTCTACACCATTCGGTGGTGTAGACCAGTTGTAGCACGGTGGGGGTTAGATAAGGAACCTTCGATTTCCTGTGGTCTCGACCACGTGACGAAGGTCCCCCGGATCGAAGGATCCGAGGGACCTGGAGGCATGAGACGAAAGGCCTGGAAGTCGTTTCCCCTGCATATTGTGCCGGGTTCTATGCCTTGGTGTTCTCCGCCTGCATCGCGGCGATCTCCTCGTCCGACTCCCGGCCGGGGGTCGGGACGTCGAACTTCGTGATCACGAACCGGAAGACGGCGTAGTAGACGACCGCGAACGCCAGGCCGATCGGGATGATCAGCAGCGGCTTCGTCGCCAGCCCGAAGTTGATGACGTAATCGATCAGGCCCGCCGAGAAGCTGAACCCGTCGTGCACCCCCAGCCCCCACGTCACCGCCATCGAGACGCCCGTCAGCAGCGCGTGGATCACGTACAGCACCGGCGCGACGAAGAGGAAGGAGTACTCCAGGGGCTCCGTGATCCCCGTGACGAACGAGGTCAGCGCCACCGACAGCATCAGGCCGCCGACCTCCTTGCGACGCTGCGGCTTCGCGCAGTGCGTGATCGCCAGCGCGGCCGCCGGGAGCGCGAACATCATGATCGGGAAGAACCCGCTCAGGAACTGCCCCGCGTCCGGGTCGCCCGCCAGGAACATGTTGATGTCGCCGTGCACCGTCGTCCCGTCCGGCTTGGTGTAGCTGCCGAACTGGAACCACACCGGCACGTTCAGGAACTGGTGGAGGCCGATCACCAGCAGCGCGCGGTTGGCGACGCCGAAGATGCCGGCGCCCCAGGAACCCAGCCCCACCAGCCAGTCCGAGAAGCTCTCCAGCGCGCTGCCGACCGGCGGCCAGACCCACAGGCACAGCGCCGCGAAGCCGATCGCCACGAACGACATGATGATCGGGACCAGGCGGCGGCCGTTGAAGAAGCCCAGCCAGTCGACCAGCTTCACCCGGTGGTAGCGCTGCCAGAACCAGGCCGCCAGCAGGCCCATGATGATGCCCCCGAACACCCCCGGGTTCTGGTACGTGAACTCCACGAACGTGTTGTCCGGCCCCACGCAGCCGCCGCCCACGGCCTTGCTGCCGCTCGGGCAGTCGTTGGGGAAGGCGTGCAGCACGCCCCGGTAGACGAGGAAGCCCGCCACCGCGGCGAGGGCCGTCGAACCGTCCGCCTTCCTGGCCATGCCGATCGCGACGCCGATGCAGAACAGGAGCGGCAGGCCGAGGTCCGCGTTCAGCAGCGCGCCGCCCGCGGCCACCATCACCTTGGAGACGATCGTCCAGTTCAGGCCCTCGGAGCCGAACACGCCGGGCTGGCCGAGCCCGTTGAGGAGCCCGGCCGCCGGCAGGACCGCGATCGGAAGCTGCAGGCTCCGCCCCATCTTCTGCAGCCCCGGGTACAAGCCGCTCCACCACTGCTTCCGCGGCGCTTCCGCGGCGCTGCTCGCGCTCATCGCGTACTCCTCCCTGGACCGGCCCGTTTTGGCAGCCGCGACACTTGCGGCACACTGGTGTAGACCAGTCGAGGGCAGGCTGCTGCTGATCGTCATCATTCGGCAGAAGTCCGGCTCGTGCTCGCGTGAATAGGCCAACCGTGAGCTAACGTGACGAAGCGGACGATGTTGGTCACGGCCGCCGAGACTCGTTCTTCGTAACACCCAGGGAGAAACGCATGGCCACCAAGGCTGAGAAGATCGTCGCCGGGCTCGGCGGTATCGAGAACATCGAAGAGGTCGAGGGCTGCATCACCCGCCTGCGCACCGAGGTCGTCAACCCCGACCTCGTCGACGATGCCGCGCTGAAGGCCGCCGGCGCCCACGGCGTCGTCAAGATGGGCACCGCCGTCCAGGTCGTCATCGGCACCGACGCCGACCCGATCGCCGGCGAGATCGAAGACATGATGTGAGCTGAGCCCCCGGCTCGACACGGCTCCGCGAGGACCCCGTACCGCACGGCGGACGGGGTCCTCGCGTACGCGCGCACCGACTAGGCTCACAGGCATGTCTCGCATCGACGGCCGCACGCCCGAACAGCTCCGCCCGGTCACCATCGAACGCGGATGGAGCAAGCACGCCGAGGGCTCCGTCCTCGTCTCCTTCGGAGACACCAAGGTCTTCTGCACCGCCTCCTTCACCGAAGGCGTCCCGCGCTGGCGCAAGGGCAGCGGCGAGGGCTGGGTCACCTCCGAGTACTCGATGCTGCCCCGCTCCACCAACACCCGCGGCGACCGCGAATCCGTCCGCGGCAAGATCGGCGGCCGCACCCACGAGATCTCCCGCCTCATCGGCCGCTCGCTGCGCGCCGTGATCGACTACAAGGCCCTCGGCGAGAACACCATCGTCCTGGACTGCGACGTCCTCCAGGCCGACGGCGGCACCCGCACCGCCGCGATCACCGGCGCCTACGTCGCCCTCGCCGACGCCATCGCCTGGGGTCAGAAGAAGAAGCTGATCAAGGCCGGCCGCAAGCCGCTCACCGGCACCGTCGCCGCCGTCAGCGTCGGCATCGTCGACGGCGTCCCGCTCCTCGACCTCTGCTACGAGGAGGACGTGCGCGCCGAGACCGACATGAACGTCGTCTGCACCGGCGACGGCCGCTTCGTCGAGGTCCAGGGAACCGCCGAGGGCGAGCCCTTCGACCGCAAGGAGCTCAACGCCCTCCTCGACCTCGCCGCCGGCGGCTGCGCCGACCTGGAGGCCCTCCAGCTCGGCGCCCTGGAGCTGCAGCTCCCGTAGAACCGCAGGACGCGGGCACGCGTCCACTCAGGTACGGGCGCACGGTGTCGAAGCCGTGCGCCCGTCCACGCATCCGAGCCCCGGGGGACCCGAATGAAGCCGAAGCACCGCCTCGCCGCCGTCGCGCTGACCGCCGTACTCGCCGTCCCGGCCCTGGCCTCCTGCGACGCCATCTCCACCGCCATGGACTGCGCCAACACGGCGGTGGCCATAGCCAACAGCGTGGACCAGCTGCAGCAGGCCGTCTCCCAGGCCGGGAACAGCGTCCAGGACACCCAGAACGCGCTCACCCAGATAGAGACGAACCTCAAGCAGATCAAGGACTCGACGGGCAACGCCGACCTCTCCAAGGCCGTCGACTCCATGACCACCGCCGTCAAGAACGTGCGCACGTCCGTGGAGAGCGGCAACACCGCCCCCGACGTCCAGCCCGTCGCGGACGCCGCCAAGGAGATCTCCAAGGTCTGCACCCCGGGCTGACCCGGCCCGGCCCGGACCGGGCTGACCCGGCCCGGACAGGACCGACCCGGACCGGACAGGACCCGGCTCCGGCTCCGGGTGCGGCGCGCGGCGGAAATAATGGGGGCATGACTTCCACGCCCACCTCTCCCCAGCCGCCCCGCCGCCTGATCCTGGCCACCCGCAACCCCGGCAAGGTCACCGAGCTCCACGCGATCCTGTCCGAGGCCGGCCTCCCCTTCGAGCTGGTCGGCGCCGACGCGTACCCGGAGATCCCGGACGTGAAGGAAACCGGCGTCACCTTCGCCGAGAACGCCCTCCTCAAGGCCCACGCCCTGGCCCGCGCCACCGGCCTGCCGGCCGTCGCCGACGACTCCGGGCTCTGCGTGGACGTCCTGAACGGCGCCCCCGGCATCTTCTCCGCCCGTTGGGCCGGCGCCCACGGCGACGACAAGGCCAACCTCGACCTCCTCCTCGCCCAGCTCGGCGACATCGCCGACGAGCACCGCGCGGCCCACTTCTTCTGCGCGGCCGCCCTGGCCCTCCCGGACGGCACCGAACGCGTCGTCGAGGGCCGCCTCCTCGGCACCCTGCGCCACACCCCGGCGGGCGACGGCGGCTTCGGCTACGACCCGGTCCTCCAGCCCCTGGGCGAGTCCCGCACCTGCGCGGAACTGACGGCGGCCGAGAAGAACGCCATCTCCCACCGCGGCCAGGCCTTCCGCGCCCTGATCCCGGTGGTCCGCGAACTGCTGGGCTGAGGCCCGACACGCCGAGGGCCCCGTACGCGGCTGCGTACGGGGCCCTCGGCGTCGATGTGCGGTTGGGGGGACTCGAACCCCCACGGGTTTTACCCCACTGGGACCTAAACCCAGCGTGACTGCCAATTCCACCACAACCGCGACACTTCGACCAATTCGGACATCAGGTCCTGGTGATCGCGCTCAGTCTACGACCGTGGGGGCCTGTGGGGCCACGGGGTCGCGTCGGCGTCCCTTGCCGCACCAGGTGTCGGTGAGGGCGTGACAATTGGGGCGCAGGTGGCGGAGGTTCTCCCGACGGTTGTCGAGCCAGTCGCCGCTGATGTGGTCGGTCTGCAGGGTGATCGGCCGCCCCGGCCATTCCCCGGGATTCCCGCACGTGGCGCAGGAGTAGGGGACGCCGACTTCCTGCAGGGCCCGCTGTAGTCGACTGCGACGGGTCCGGGCGGACCCCTCGGACGTGCGCCGCCTGAAATGGCCGACGTCGAGTCCCGGTTGCGTCTGGTAAACGGAACGGCCCGCGCCGGTTGGGCGCGGGCCGTGTGGTGCGGTGGTGCGGATGGCGTCAGATGCCCAGGTCCTTGATGATCTTGGCCACGTGGCCCGTCGCCTTGACGTTGTAGAAGGCGTGTTCGACCTTGCCCTCCTCGTCGACGACCACCGTGGAGCGGATGACCCCGGTCACCGTCTTGCCGTACAGCTTCTTCTCGCCGAAGGCGCCGTACGCCGTCAGGGTCTCCTTCTCGGGGTCGCCGACCAGGGTGACCTTCAGGTGCTCCTGCTCGCGGAACTTCGCGAGCTTCTCCGGCTTGTCCGGGGAGACGCCGATGACGTCGTAGCCGGCCGCGGCCAGGAGGGAGAGGTTGTCGGTGAAGTCGCAGGCCTGCTTGGTGCAGCCCGGGGTCAGGGCCGCCGGGTAGAAGTACACGATCACTTTGCGCCCCTTGTGGGCGGCCAGCGAGACCTCGTTGCCGTCCGCGTCGGGCAGGGTGAAGGCGGGGGCGGTGTCGCCCGGCTGGAGTCGCTCGCTCATCGGTGGGTCTTCTCCTCGGGAGGGGAACGGTACGCCACGAGACTAAGCTGACAGACTGTTCACGGCGGAGTACGCCCCAGACGACCACGAGCACGACACGACGACGGAGGCAGCGCGGTGCCGGAAGCCAGGACCCCCGCACAGATCGAGGCGGACATCGTCCGCCGCCGCGAGCAGCTCGCCGAGACGCTCGACGAGATCGGCGTGCGTGTGCACCCGAAGACGATCATCGGGGACGCGAAGGCCAAGGCGGTCGGGGTCGTGGACCACACGGCCGGCCGCGCCTTCGCCGCCGTCAATCGTCTGGTCACGGACGTGAAGGACAGTCTGCGCGACGAGAACGGCGCACCCCGGGCGGACCGGATCGTGCCCGTGGCGCTCTTCGCGGCCGGCGTCGTCGGGCTGATCGTCGTCACGGCGCGGCGCAAGCGGTGAGCACCCTCCGGCGTGCGGGGCGTGCGGCGGCAGGTAGGTTCGGGTCGTGAGCGAGAACACCACCCACGACAAGCTGCCCATCCGCATGCTCCACGACCGCGTGCTCGTGAAGTCCGACCTGCCCGAGGGCGAGCGGCGCTCGGGCGGCGGCATCCTGATCCCGGCGACGGCCGCGGTGGGCAAGCGGCTCGCCTGGGCCGAGGTGGTCGCGGTCGGGCAGAACGTACGCAGTGTGGAGCCGGGTGACCGGGTCCTGTACGACCCCGAGGACCGGGCCGAGGTCGAGGTGCGCGGGGCGACGTACGTGCTGATGCGCGAGCGGGACCTGCACGCCGTGGCGGCGGAGCGGCTGGAGGGGGCCAAGGACTCCACCGGGCTCTACCTCTGATTCTGAGCCGCAGATCCATCATGAAGGGCCGGTGACCGGGGTCACCGGCCCTTTTCGGTTGGATTTGTTACGGTGGTGGGGAATTACCCCGACGAGACGCGCCGTACCGGGTAGCAGGACGCAAAGACGACGCACTCCCTTTCCGTCCTCGTCCCGGAGGTGCCTCGTCATGGCATGGGTTCTTCTTCTCGTCGCCGGTCTCATCGAAGTCGGCTGGTCGATCGGCATGAAGTTCACCGAGGGCTTCACCCGGCTCTGGCCGTCCGTGTTCACCGGTGCCGGCATCGTAGCCAGCATGGTGCTGCTGTCCATCGCGGCCAAGACCCTGCCCATCGGTACGGCGTACGGCGTCTGGGTCGGCATCGGCGCCGCGGGTGCGGCCGTGCTCGGGATGGCGGTGCTGGGGGAGCCCGTCACCGTCTCCCGGATCTTCTTCATCTGCCTGCTGCTGGTCGCCGTGGTGGGGCTGAAGGTCACCTCCGGGCACTGACCCCGGCCCGGATCACTCCAGGAGATCGGCCGCGGGGCGGCGGCGGAGTGCCCCTCCGCCCGTGGTGTCGCCCCCGGTCGTCTCGCCGCCGGTGGTCCGGCCGCCCTGGGTCTGGTCCCCGGTGGTCCGGCCGCCGGTGGTCTGGCCCCCGGTCGTCTCGCCGCCGCTGGTCTGGCCTCCCTGCGTCTGGCCTCCCTGCGTCTGCCCGCCCTGGTCCTGGCCCCCTTGAGTCTGCCCTCCCTGGTTCTGGCCGCCCTGCGTCTGGCCCCCCTGGTTCTGCCCTCCCTGGTTCTGTCCCCCCTGGTCCCGGCCGCCCTGCGTCTCGCCGTCCGTCGGCGGGCTCGGCTCGGACGGCGGCCGGCTGCCCTGGGGCTGCTGCGGGGTGGTCGGCGCGACGGGCGGCGGGGGCTGGGCCGCGCCCGGCTGGAGGTCCAGGTCGAAGTCCACCGGGTCCGTGGCCTCCAGGGCCTTCTTCGTGTAGGCCGCCCAGATCCGGGCCGGATAGCCGCCGCCCCCGATGCGGGCCTCGCCCAGGGCCCCGTAGAGGGGCTGCAGGGTGCCCGTGTCCGGGTCCTGGCCCATCATCGAGACCACCGTGACCAGGTCCGGGGTGTACGCCGCGAACCACGCCGAGCGGTCCTGCTCGGCCGTGCCCGTCTTTCCGGCGGCCGGATGGCCGGCCGCGAGGGCGGCCGTGCCCGTGCCGTTGTCCACGACGCTGACCAGCATCGAGGTGGTCGTGTCGGCGGCCTCCCGGCTGATGGCCTGGGTCGGGGTGCGGTCGGGGAGGCGGACGTTCTCGCTGCCCTTGGTGATCTTCTCCAGGAAGGTGTACGGGGTGCGGCGCCCGTGGTCGGCGAGGGTCGCGTACGCCTGCGTCATGTCCAGCACGCTGGCCTGCATGGTCCCCAGCGCGATGGCCGGGCCCGCGTCGAAGTTCGGGGTGTTCTCCGGGATCCCCAGGGCGATGGCGGTCGACTTGACCTTCGCCCCGCCCACGTCGACGGCCATCTGCGCGTACACGGTGTTGACGGAGAGGTCGGTGGCGGTGTTGACGGTGATCGGACCGTACGACACCTGCCCCTCGTTCTCGGGCGCGAAGCGGATCCGGCCGCCGACGACGGGGCGCTTGTTGTCGCCGTTGTAGAGGGTGTTCGGGGTGATGCGGCGGCCGTCCTGGGTGCGGGATTCGTTCTCGACGGCGGAGGCGAAGACGAACGGCTTGAAGGTGGAGGCCACCTGGTAGTCGTGCCGGGTCGCGTTGCTGACGTACTGCTTCGTGTAGTCGATGCCGCCGTAGAGGGCGACGATCTTGCCGGTGGCCGGGTCGACGGAGACCCCGCCCGCGCGCACCAGGCGGTCCGCGGGCCGGGCCGCCGGGTCGAGCTTGTCGACCATCTGCTTCCGGACGGCGTCGACGAACTCGCCCTGGCGCCGCTTGTCGATGGTGGTGGTGATCCGGTAGCCGCCCTCGGCGAGGGTCTTGTCGTCGAGGATCCCGTGCTCGGTGATGTAGTCCCTGACGGCCTCCACGAGGTAGCCGCGCTGCCCGGACAGCCCGGCGGCCGGGCGGACCTTCCCGGGCTCGGGGAAACGGACGGCGGCGCGCTCGGCGGGGGACATCCACTTCTTCTTGACCATGCCGTCGAGCACGTAGTTCCAGCGGGCGACGGCGCGGTCGCGGCTCTGGGGGTGCGAGACGACGTCGAAGGCGCTGGGGGAGTTGAGGAGGGTGGCGAGGTAGGCGCCCTCGGCGGCGGTGAGTCGGGTGACGTCCTTGCCGTAGTAGGCCTGGGCGGCGGCCTGGATGCCGTAGGCGTTGCGGCCGAAGTAGCTGGTGTTGAGGTATCCCTCGAGGATGTAGTCCTTGGACTTCTCACGACCGAGTTTGATCGCGATGAAGAACTCCTTGGCCTTGCGCTTCAACGTCTGTTCCTGGCCCAGGTAGTAGTTCTTCACGTACTGCTGGGTGATGGTCGATCCGGACTGGGTGCCCTTGCCGGTCGCGGTGTTCCAGGCGGCGCGCAGTATCGCCTTGGGGTCCACGGCGCGTTCGGAGTAGAAGTCGCGGTCCTCCGCGGCGAGTACGGCTTCCTGGACGCTGCGGGGTACCTGCGAGAGCGGCACGTTGACGCGGTTGACCTCGCCGTCCCGGGCGATCTGGGAGCCGTCGGCGTAGAGGTAGACGTTGGACTGCGCGGTGGCGGCGGCGTTGGCGGGCGGGATGTCGACCAGCAGGTAGCCGGCCACGAGGGCGCCGCCGACGAGCAGGGCGAGCAGCAGGACGCCACCCAGGAGCATGCGCCAGGTGGGCAGGGCGCGGCGCCATCCGGTGCGCCGGCGCCCGCCGTTCGCGGTGGCCGCCGGTCCGCGGCCCGGGGGTGGCGGGGCGCCGGGCGCGCCCTCCCGGGCGCCGTCGCCGGGGGGTTCCCGCGGGGTGTCCGGGTCGCGAGGGGGCCAGCCCGGGGGTGGTGACTGGTCGCTCATCGCCGGGACTCCTCGTGACCGTGCGAAACATCCACTTCCGTACCTCAAGGTGTGTCTACCCGATGGCCGTTGATTCCGCTCCGGACGGGCATAAAACGGTCGCGTGGCTCGCCCCTCCGCACTAAGCTCGCGCGCTTTGGCCGACGTAGGAACGACGTGGGAAACGGAGGGATACGGTGCGTCAGAGAGCGGGTGGCGGAGCGGCCCGGCGCGAAGGCGTCCGGGAGGGCTCGGGCGGGGGCTCCGGCGGGGGCTCCGGTGACGGTAGCGCAGGGCACAGGCCGTGGCTCTACGCGGCTGTGGCGGCGGGCGGGTTCCGGCGTTACGCCACCTACGGAACGGCCACGGCCGCCGGGGTCTTCACCAACACCGTCTTCGGCTTCATCGTCGCGTACACGTACATCGCGCTGTGGGACGAGCGTCCCGGCCTCGGCGGGTACGACCAGGCGCAGGCGCTCACCTTCGTCTGGGTCAGCCAGGCCATGCTGGCGGCCGCCTCGTTGCTCGGCGGCGGCTTCCAGGAAGAGGTTCAGGAACGGATCCGTACGGGTGACATCGCCGTCGACCTCTACCGGCCGGCGGACCTCCAGCTGTGGTGGCTGGCGGCCGACCTCGGGCGGGCCGCCTTCCAGCTGCTGGGGCGCGGGGTGGTGCCCCTGCTGGCGGGCGCGCTCGCCTTCCGGCTGGCGCTGCCGGCCGATCCGGCGCGCTGGCTGCTGTTCACGGTGTCCGTCGTCCTCGCCCTCACCGTCAGCTTCGCGGTGCGCTACCTGCTGGGCCTGGCGGCCTTCTGGCTGATGGACGGCGCGGGGATCAACATGATGGCCGCCGTCGTGACGATCTTCTGCTCGGGGATGCTGCTGCCGCTGACGGTGTTCCCGGGCGGCTTCGGCGAGTTGGTGCGGCTGCTGCCGTGGTCGGCGATGCTCCAGGTCCCGCTGGACGTGCTGCTCGGTACGCACGCGGGGGCGGGCGGCGCGGCGCGGGCGCTGGGGTTCCAGGCCGGGTGGGCGCTCGTCCTGCTGGGCGCGGGGCGGCTGGTGCAGTCGGCGGCGACGCGGAAGGTGGTGATCCAGGGTGGCTGACGCCGCCGGGGTACCGGGCGAGGTGGCCGAGGTGGTCGAAGCGGTCGAGGTCGGTGTCGCGGGGGACGCCCGGGGCGTGCGGGACGACCGGGGCGTGCGGGATGTGCGGGACGTCGTGTCGTGGCGCGGACGGGCCCGCGAGGGGCTGCGCGGCTACCGGCTGATCGTGGCGATGTGGATCCGGTCGACGATGGCGTACCGGGCGTCCTTCCTCCTCGCCTCCTTCGGGAACGCGGTGATCTCGCTGCTCGACTTCGTCGCGATCGCCGTCATGTTCTCCCACATCGAGGCCCTCGGCGGTTTCACGCTGCCCGAGGTCGCCCTGCTCTACGGGACCTGCTCGGTCTCCCTCGGCCTCGCCGACCTGTTCCTCGGCAACACCGACCGGATCGGGCTCCGGATCCGCGACGGCTCCCTCGACACCATGCTGGTGCGCCCCGTCCCGGTCCTCGCGCAGGTCGCGGCCGACCGCTTCGCGCTGCGCCGGCTGGGGCGGATCACGCAGGGGCTGGCGGTGATGACCTGGGGGATCTCCGTACTGGAGGTGGACTGGACGGCCGGGAAGGTGCTGCTGGTCCCGGTGATGGTGGTGGCCGGGGCGGGGATCTTCGCGGCGGTGCTGGTGGCCGGTGCGGCGTTCCAGTTCATCGCGGGGGACGCGGCGGAGGTGCAGAACTCCTTCACCTACGGGGGCTGCACGATGCTCCAGTACCCGCCGACGGTGTTCGGGCGGGACCTGCTGCGCGGGGTGACCTTCGTGGTGCCGCTCGCCTTCGTCAACTGGCTGCCCGCGCTGTACGTGCTGGGGCGGCCCGTTCCGCTGGGGCTGCCGCAGTGGACGGCGTTCCTGAGTCCGCTGGTGGCCTTCCTGTTGTTCCTGCCCGCGTCGCTGGCGTGGCGCGCGGGAGTCCGTTCGTACCGAAGCACGGGGAGCTAGTCGTGGCGGATCCGCTGATCTCGTTGGACGGGATCGAGAAGGTTTTCGACGTACGCCGTCGGGTGGGGCTGATGCGTCGGGAGAAACGGCAGGTCAGGGCCGTCGACGGGATCAGCTTCGAGGTCGCCCGGGGTGAGGTGGTCGGCTACATCGGGCCCAACGGCGCGGGGAAGTCCACCACCATCAAGATGCTGACGGGCATCCTCACCCCGAGCGGCGGCCGGCTGCGCGTCGCGGGCATCGACCCGGCGCGGGAGCGGATGCGGCTGGCGCACCGCATCGGAGTGGTGTTCGGGCAGCGCACCACGCTGTGGTGGGACCTGCCGCTGAAGGACTCGTACGGGCTGATGCGGCGGATGTACCGGATCCCGGAGGCGAGGTTCGCGCGGAACATGGAGCGGTGCGTCGAGCAGCTGGACCTGGCGGCGTTGCTGGACGTGCCGGTGCGTCAGCTGTCGCTCGGGCAGCGGATGCGCGGGGACATCGCGGCGGCGCTGCTGCACGATCCGGAGGTGCTGTACCTGGACGAGCCGACGATCGGGCTGGACGTGGTCAGCAAGGCGAAGGTACGGGGCTTCCTGCGGGAGTTGAACGAGGAGCTCGGGACCACGGTGCTGCTGACCACGCACGACCTCCAGGACATCGAGCAGCTGTGCGAGCGGGTGATGGTGATCGACCACGGGCGCCTGATGTACGACGGGGCGCTGGGCGGGCTGCACGCGCTGGGGGAGGGCGAGCGGACACTGGTGGTCGACCTGGAGCGGGAGCTCGCGCCGGTCGAGGTGCCGGGGGCGCGGGTGGTGAAGGTCGAGGGGGCCCGGCAGTGGCTGGCGTTCCCCGCGGGGGTGTCGGCGGCGCCGCTGGTGGCGGAGGTGGCGGGGCGGTACCCGCTGCTGGACCTGTCGGTGCGGGAGCCGGACATCGAGGACGTGATCGCGCGGATGTACGCGGGGCGGGGGTGAGTGGCCGGTGGGGGCGGAGCCGGGGCCTGCGGGGCATTCAACTGGGCCGCGTCTCTGCATAGGGTGGCCCACATGAGTGACGAGCGGCCGCAGAAGCCATCGCTGGACAAGCCCTCGCTGGACAAGCCCCCGGCGGAGATGGCGGCGCCGGAGAAGGCGGCGCTGGACGAGCCGTCGCCGGAGCCCTCGCTGGAGAAGCCGTCGCCGGACAGGCTCTCGCTGGAGAAGCCCTCGGCGGAGAAGGCGGCGCCCGCGCGGTCGGAGGCGGCGGTGCCCGCGATGAGGGCGTCCGACGCCGACCGCGAACGGGTGGTGGAACGGCTGCGCGACGCCGTCGCCGAGGGCAGGCTCGACCTGGAGGAGTTCGAGGAGCGGCTGGAGGCGGCGTACGGGTCCCGGACGTACGCGGAGCTCGAACCGCTGACCCGCGACCTGCCGCCCGTACCCGGCCCGTCGCTGCCCGGCGCCGCCCCCGCGACCGCGCAGGCGCCGGGCGGAGCCGCCTGGCCGGGCCGGATCGGCGGCTCCGGGGCCTCGTCCACGGCGGTCGCCGTCATGTCGGGCTTCCAGCGCAAGGGCCGCTGGGTCGTCCCGGCGCGCTTCAACGCGGTGGCCGTCTGGGGCGGCGGTGAGCTCGACCTGCGCGAGGCGGATTTCGCGGAGCGCGAGGTGGTCATCACCTGCGTGGCGATCATGGGCGGTATCCAGATCACGGTCCCGCCGGGCGTGCAGGTCGACGTACGGGGCATCGGCATCATGGGCGCCTTCGACCACAGCGGCGCCCAGACCGTGCCGCAGCCGGGCGCCCCGCGGGTGATCGTGAACGGGCTGGCCTTCTGGGGCGGGGTGGAGGTCCGCACCAAGGCGCCGAAGGGCTCGAAGCCGCTGGACGGCGACAGGCCGCGCAAGGAGCTCTAGCCGTCGTACGCGCCGCACCCGCCGTCGTACGGCGCGCCGGGAACTCCCCGAGCCTCCCGGGAGTCGGATGCTATGCAGACAAAACCGGCCACCGGGGGAAGGCAGGAGCACGTGGACAGCGTGAAGAGCGGCGACGGTGACGGCGGCGAGGTTGACGGCGGTGGCGGTGGCGGTGGCGGCGGTGGCGGTGGCGGCGCGGACGGTGGCCTGAGCGGCGTCGACCGCGGCCGGGGCCACGGCGGTGCCGCGGGTGACGCCGGGGGCGATGCCGCGGGCGTCCGTACGAGGGCGCGCGCCGCGCCCCCGCCGGCCCGCGGCGCGTTCGTCTTCAGCGCGGCGGACGAGGAGCGGCGGCACGGCGTACGCCGGATGAAGACCACCGCGACGGGACTGCTGCTCCTGGTCGCGCTGGTGTACGTGCTGGCCAAGTACGCCCAGCACGCGTGGGGCGCGGGCGGCTGGGCCGGGTACGTCGCGGCCGCCGCCGAGGCCGGCATGGTCGGTGCCCTCGCCGACTGGTTCGCGGTCACGGCGCTGTTCCGGCGGCCCCTCGGCCTGCCGATCCCGCACACCGCGATCATCCCGACCAAGAAGGACCAGCTCGGCGTCTCCCTCGGGGAGTTCGTCGGGGAGAACTTCCTCTCCGCCGACGTGGTGCGCGCCCGGCTGCACGCGCTCGGGATCGGAGGCCGGCTCGGCGCCTGGCTGGCCGAGCCGGAGCACGCCGACCGGGTCACGGCCGAGCTCGCCACGGCGCTGCGCGGGGCCCTGACGGTGCTGCGGGACTCCGATGTGCAGGCCGTCGTGGGGGAGGCGATCACGCGGCGCGCGGAGACCGCCGAGATCGCGCCGGGCCTCGGCAAGACCCTGGAGCGGGTCGTCACCGACGGCGGCCACCACCGGGCCGTCGACCTCGTCTGCGCGAAGGCCCACGACTGGCTCGTCACCCACGGGGACTCGGTGATGGACGCCGTCCAGGGCGGCGCCCCCGGCTGGACCCCGCGTTTCGTGGACCGCAAGATCGGCGACCGCGTGTACAAGGAGCTGCTGCGCTTCGTCACGGAGATGCGGGACATGCCGAACCACCCGGCGCGGGGGGCGGTGGACCGCTTCCTCACGGACTTCGCGGCCGACCTCCAGTCCGACACCGCGACGCGGGCGCGGGTGGAGCGGCTCAAGTCCGAGATCCTGGCGCGGGCCGAGGTGCAGGACGTGATCGCCTCCGCCTGGACGGCCGTCCGGTCGATGATGATCTCGGCGGCGGAGGACGAGCGGAGCGAGCTGCGGCTGCGGGTCCGGTCGTCCCTGATGTCCCTGGGGGCGCGGCTGGCGACCGACGGGCGTCTGCAGGGGAAGGTCGAGAGCTGGATCGAGGGGGCGGTGGTGTACGTGGTCACCACCTACCGCGCCGAGATCACCTCGCTGATCACCGACACGGTGGCGGGCTGGGACGCGGAGCACACCTCCCGCAAGATCGAGGCCCACATCGGCCGCGACCTCCAGTTCATCCGCATCAACGGCACGGTGGTCGGCGCCCTGGCGGGCCTCTTGATCTACACGATCTCCCAAGCCTTCGGCGCCTGACCCCTCCCGGGTCCTTCCGGCCGCCGAAGTCCGGGCCCTCCGGCCGCCGCGAGGCCACCCCTGACCCGGTGCCGGACCGGCCCCACTGTCCCCGCGGCCAGGCCCGGTCCGGCCCGCATACGGGTCAGCCGCGGTCGGCCCGTACGCAGGTCAGCCGCGGTCGGCCCGCGACGTACGGGCCAGCCGCGGCCGGCCCGTACGTGGGTCAGCCGCGGTCGGCGACCGCCCAGGACGTCGCCGCGACGACCCCGGCCGCGCCGATGACCGCCGGCCAGGCGCCGACCTTCTTCGCCAGCGGGTGCGCCCCCGCGAAGCCGGCCAGGTAGAGCGCCCCCAGCCCGGCCGCCGCCGGGGTGCCGCCCCGGCGGTGCCATTCCCGTCCGGCCACGAGCCCGGCCGCGCCGAGCACGACGCCGCCCAGCGGCCGCTTCTTGGTCCAGCGGGCGACGGCGTAGCCGCCGACCAGGCCGGCGGCCGCCACCACGGAACTCGGTACCCGCGCCATGTCGAACTCCCTCGTTCTTCTTGTCTGCTGATTCGATCATTCGATCATTCGATCATTCGATGGGTCGCCTACGAGGCTAACGCGGGCCCCTCGACGCCCGCCGGACACCCACCGCCCCGAGCAGGAGCACGGCCCCGCCGACCACGGCGTCCGGCACCGCCTCCCGCACCGCGCGCGGCAGCAGCGCCACGATCCCGAGGACGAGGAGGAACGCGAGCGCGCACCGGCCCGTCGCCCGCAGCAGTCTGTCCACGGGCTGCTCAACGCCCCACACCCGTCCGCGACACGGACGCCGCGCGGCCGATTTGTCGCACACTCGCCGTTTCTGCGCACCCACGGGAGCGGGAACTTCCTGGGCGTAGATTCGGTCTTCCAGGAGGAAACCCCCTCAACTCACCACCCGCCACCCGCACCCCACCCATCCCCCCCCAGGAGCCGACAGCGTGATCTCTTACGGACGGGCCGTCCTCGACCTCGCGGACGAGCTGGTCGACGCCTACGCGGACGTCTTCTCCGCGCCACCCTGGAACGAAGGCGAAGAAACCATTCGCCAGTTCTCGACGCGCCTCCAGGCGGACGTCCGGCGCCCCGGTTTCCGTACGGCCTTCGCCCAGTCCGCGACCGGCATCGACGGGTTCGCCACCGGCTGGCTGACCGGCGCCCCCTTCCCGCGCACCCGCGCCTACCCGCAGGTCGCCGCCCAGCTCGGCGCGGAACGGGTCCGGGAACTCCTCGTCGGGGCGCTGGAGATAGACGAACTCGCCGTACGCGCCTACGCGCGCGGCCACGGCACCGGCCGGGCCCTGCTCACCGAGATCACCGCGGACGCCCCGCAGCGCCGGGCCTGGCTGCTGACCTCGCGGCTGGCCACGGACACGGTGGCCACGTACCGCCGCCTGGGCTGGCACGAGGTGTCCGCCCTCCCGGGCACCGAGAGCGGCGTGGTCGTCTTCCTGTCCCCCGATCACCCGGGCCGCGACAGGTAGACCGCCGCCCGCACGGGCATACCGGGGCCGTGATCACGCTCAAGGAACCCGTACCGGTGGCCCGTCGCCAGCTCGGCCTCGCCACCCGCCACCAGCTCACCACCACCGCCGGGATCCCCGGCGCCACACTCACTTCCCGCACCCGCCCCGGCGGCCCCTGGCAACGCCTGCTGCCCCGGGTCTACCTCCTCCAGACCGGCCCGCCGGACCACCGCCAACGGGCCCTGGCCGCTGTCCTGTACGCCGCCGAGCCCGCCGCGGACCCGCTCTCCGGCGACACGGCGGCCCTCACCGGCGCCGCCGCCCTCGCCCTCCTCGGCATCCGGGACGCTCCGGACGTCCCCGCCGACGTCGTGATCCGCGCCCCGCGCCGGCTCGCCGCGCTCCCGCAGGTCCGGCCCCGGCCCACCAGCCGCTGGCCCCGCACCCTCACGGTGTCCGGCATCCCCAGCACCCGCCCGGTCCGGGCCGCCGCCGACTTCGCCGCGCGCGCGGCCCACCCCGACCGGATCCGCTCGGTACTGGCCCAGGTCGTCCAGGCCGGCTGGTGCCACCCGCACGACCTGCACGCCGAACTCCGCGCCTCCCGCCTCCTGGCCCGTCCCGAGATCCGCGCGGCGGCGACGGAACTCCTCGCCGGGGTCCGCTCGGTCGCCGAGGCCCGCGCCCGCGACGTCCTCACCGGTACCGACCTCCCCACCCCCCTGTGGAACGCCCGCCTCTACACCCCGGACGGCACCTTCCTGGCCACCCCGGACGCCTACTGGCCCGACGAGGGCGTGGCCCTGGAGGTCGACTCGGCGGAGTACCACTACACCCGCGACGCCTGGCAGGCCACACTCCGGCGCCGGCTGCGCCTGGAGTCCCACGGGGTCCTGGTGGTCAGCGCGACCCCGTCGATGATCCGCGACACCCCGGCGGAAGTCATCGCGGCCCTCCGCACCCTCCTCACCCTCACCACCCCCCGCCGAACCCCACCCACAGCCCTGGCCCGCGGCCACCAACAGCTGGCCCTGCCCTTGGGTTACTGAACGGAGACCGCCAGCAGGTAGCTGACGTCGTCGTGCCGGCCAGCCTGCTGGAAGGCGGCGGTGACGTTGAGCACGGCTTGCCTGTCCGGGCGCTCGCTGACGCTGGTGAGCACGGCGTCCGCCGCTTCGTTCAGCCCCGTGTTCCGGCAAGAGGAGACGACGTCCAGGATCTGGCTGGCCGTCATGGTCGCACCGGCCTGCCAGAGCAGGATGCCCGCGTCACGCTGCCTGTCCTGGGACAAGTACCGCGCCACTGTCTCCAGCTCCGTCCACACCGGCCCTCCGTCCGGGTGTGCCGCGGGGTGCCGGTCCCCTCCGGGAGGGGGGACCGGCACCTGCGCGGCGGGCGCCGCTTCCACGGACCGTGACGCCAAAGACCTCTTCCGCCTCGCACGGCGCTCGTGCCGGAGCCGGTAGGCGGCGCCGAAAGCCGGCGCCTCCCCACCTGTGGAACCGGAGCCGGAGCTGTCCGTGTCCTGTCCGGAGCTGGCCGTCGTGCAGCACGCGCAGTGCCTCGTGGAGGCGCGGTGGCGGTAGTCCCGCAGCTGGCCAAGGGTGAAGGGAAGCTGGCGGCCAACGGAGTCAGCCGCGGCCTGCGCAGCCGCGTAGAAGCTCTCCATCAGGGGTTCTGTGGGTACACGGGTACCACTCAGGTGGGTCGATAACGTACCCGGGCTGATTCCCGCGGCCGCAGCGATGGCCCGCTGGGTGCGGCCGGTCACCGCCTGGACAGCACTGAGGGCCGCCGCCAGGACGCGCTGTTCCGGGGACCTCTGGTCCGGCATCGTCGATTCCTCGGACAACACGGCTCCATTCTCCACGAAGATCCAACTCTTCGAAGTCTCGCCCGGCGGATGCTCGGAGCGGAATGCCGAAGGTGTTTGCATCTGCCGGGGAATTCGGACACGGCCTGGAATACGGCCAGTTGATCGGCAAAGGTTGAGGAGCTGGCAGAGTTCCGATGGGGATCCGCGGGTATCGGCCAGCCATTTCCGGCTGACTCGACTGAGGGGAACTGCACATGGCTGTGCTGCCGTCGTGGACGGACACCAAGCTGGGAGCCAAGCGGCGGGCGGCGCTGTGGCTGCTGACCGAAGTCGGGGAAGGCGAGTGCTTCACCAAGGAGCAGGTCCGTGTCGCGTTCCCCGGAATGAGCCAGATCGACCGCCGTGTGCGCGAGCTCAGGAGCCATGGCTGGAGGATCGACACGAACCGTGAGGACAGCACTCTCAGCCAGCACGAGCAGCGCTTCGTGTCGGCCGGCGAGCCGGTCTGGGAGCAGGGCAAGGGAACGCTCCCGTCGACGGGGTACACGGACACGCAGCGCCGTGAGCTGCTGGCGAAGGACGGTCACTACTGCCGGTCGTGCGGCATCGTCCCGGGTGCCGTGTTCGCCGGCACCTACGAGTCGGCGCAGCTCGACATCGCACGCCGTCCCGTCCGGCAGCCGGACGGGACCAGCACGGTGGAGCCCGTCGTGGAGTGCAACCGCTGCCGCGTGGGCGGCAAGAAGCTGACGGCGGACCTGTCCGGCGTCCTCGCCGGAGTGTCCAGGCTCGGTGCGATGGAGCTGAAGATGCTGGGAAGCTGGATGGACTCGGGAGAGCGGGACTTCGCCCTGGTCGAACGGATCTGGGCCGACATCCAGACGCTGCCGGCCGAGTCCAGGGAAAAGGTCCGCAAGGCCCTCGCCCAGGCGTAGGTCTGACAACGAGCACGACCGGGGGCCGCGACAGAGCGGCCCCCGTTCCCCACACCGACGTTGCCCTTGGAGGAGAACCAACGTGAGCATGGACTTCGGCCGGCCGCCCCGCGCCGCCGAGAACTGGGAACTGGTCGAGCAGCGGCTCAAGGAGGTCAGTGCGGGCGACCAGTTGCAGGAAACGCTGACGGTCGAGTGGCGGACGAAGCCGATCGTTGTCCAGGTCATTGACATGCCCATCGACCAGGTCTACTTCAACCCGTCGACGCACCGCATCCGCGCGCAGCGCACCTTCGACCCGGCGCGGGACGAGCTGCTGAACATGGACAGCTGGAGCCCTGAAAGCCAGGACTATCTCCGTCACCTCCTCCAGGCCCTGCCGTCGGACCCCGCCAAGCGCGACCCGGATTTCGACCTGCTCAGGGAAAGCCTGAAGGAATACCGCCAGAACGAGCCTGGGCTCATCACCCGTGACGGTGTTCTCGTCAACGGCAATACCCGAGTGGTGGCGCTGCGCGAACTCGGCGTCAAGAGCGTCCGGGTGGGAGTGCTCCCCGAGAGCTGCACCTGGGCTGACGTCAACGCCGTGGAGCTCTCACTGCAGCTCCGGCATGACACGCGCCGGCCGTATTCGTACATCAACAGGCTGCTGACCATCGACGAGCAGGTGACCAACGGCCGGCCGGTCGAGGACGTCGCGAAGGACTTCCGCATCCGGGCCGCGACGGCCGAGCAGGACCTGTGGGTGCTGTCCTGCCTGAGGGACCTGGTGGCGCGGTCCAAGACGGGGCCGGCCCAGCTCAAGCTCATGGACTTCGAGGACGCCCAGGAGAAGCTGAGGGAACTCCACCGGGCCTTCGCCAAGGCGGTCAAGCAGAATCCGGGCCAGGCCGATCTGCTGAAGGAGAACCGACTGGCCCTCATCGTCATGGACTTCTCCAAGACGGACGTACGTCTCGCCGACATCGACTTCCGGACCAGGTACCTCCAGCGGTACCTGCCCGAACAGCTCAAGCAGGCGCCGACGCAGACCGCGGGTGTGATTCCGGGTCTGAACAGGCCCGCGTGGGGCGACAGCCCGCAGGTGGCTGCGGCGAAGGCCCTCACCGACGTGCTGCTCCAGGCCAAGGCGGTGGACCGCTCGTCGGGGCCGGTCTCCCCTGAGCGCCTCCAGGAAGCCGCCCAGGTCTGGGAGCAGGCCCGCGCGGCCGTGGAGGAAGCCCTGGTGCCGGCGGGCAAGGACGCACGTGTGCGCAAGCGGAAGCAGGCGGCGCCGGACCGTATCTACGACGCGGTCCAGGACATCGAACAGTGCGTGACGGACATGTCGCTGGCCCGGGCATCGCGCAGCCTGGACGAAGAAGGCCTGGACGAGGCGGTGCTGGCGCTCAAGGCAAGCCTGTCGAAGCTCGCCCGTGAGGCGGGCCGGAGCATCGGGGAACCGGGTGACGGCGTGGCCTGGCTCCTCGACGCCATGCTGCGGGAGGAGGCGTGAGCGGTCAGGCGGCGCCGTCGCTGAGGCTCATGTTCGACGTCACACGGACGAAGGCCAGCCTCCAGGCTGGCGAACCGTACCGGGCCGAACTCGCCCGGCTGGCGTCTGGCTTCACCCTGGGGGGCCAGCGCGGCCCCCTGACGGTGGAGGTGCCGCTCGACGACTTCCTCTCCCGTCTCAACGTCCTCACGCAGTGGCCGCACCCGGAATCCGTTGAATGGGACGCGGACCTCGTCGCGCTGGTCGGTGAGGTCCTGGATGACGCCGACACCGCAGCGGCGCACCTGGGGGAAGGTCCCGACCCCGGTGCCGGCATGGACGCGGCCGACGTGCTGGCTGCCCTGGGCCCCAGCTGGTGTGCGGACCTGACGGACTTCCAGCGCAGGGACATCGCCCGGCTGCTGTCCATGCGGCACGGCGCCAACTTCAGCGTCCCCGGCGCGGGCAAGACCAGGGTCGGCCTCGCGGTCTACGCGGCGATGAAGGAGCGGGGCACGGTCCGGCGCCTTCTCGTCGTCAGCCCCAAGTCGGCCTACGAGTCGTGGGACTACGAGAGCCGCGCGTGCTTCCGTGACGCTCCGGTGATCCGGGTGATGGGCAAGCTTCCCGACCCTCACGCCGAGATCCTGATCGTCAACTACGAGCGGCTGGACAGGGCGCTCTCCGGGCTCGCCGGGTGGCTTCGCGCCGCCCCCTCCATGGTGATCCTCGATGAGGCACATCGGATGAAGCTGGGCGCCGAGGGCATCTACGGCAGCGCCTGCATGGCGCTGGGACCGCTGAGCAGGCGCCGCCTGATCCTCACCGGGACGCCCGCGCCGAACGGCGCACGCGACCTGGAGAACCTGCTCTCCTTCGTCTGGCCCGGCCACGGCCGCAGGGTCGTCACCCAGGCCGTCGCCGGCGGAGACCTCGCCTACGCCAGTTCAGTGCTGCGCCCGCTCTTCACCCGCACGACCAAGAAGGAGCTGGGGCTGCCGTCGTTCCAGCCCGTCATCCGGCCGGTACCGCTGGAGGGTTTGCACCGGGAGATCTATGACGCGCTGGTCGGCCGGTATACGGCGCGGGCGGAGCTGGCCCGGGATGATTTCGACTCCCTCGGAAAGGCGATGCTGCGGCTGCTGATGGCGGCCACGAGTCCGGCCCTGCTGGTGGAAGGGAGTACCCGGCACGAACCGGTCAGTTTTCAGGTGCCTCCCCTGGACATTCCAGATGGAGAGTCGCTCTACACGCTGCTGCAGAACCTTTCTCAGCACGAGCTCCCGCCGAAGTACCGGGCGGTCCGGGAGATCGTGTCGGCGAACGCCGCCGTGGGCCGGAAAACTCTGGTCTGGTCGACCTTCGTGCGCAGCATCACCACTTTGCAGGGGCTCCTGTCGGAATTCGGACCGGCGGCGGTCCACGGCGGGACGCCGGACAGGGAGGAGCAGCTCCGCCGCTTCCGGGAAGACCCGGACTGCCACGTCCTGATCTCGAACCCGGCGACCCTGGGGGAGGGGATAAGCCTCCATCACGAGTGTCACGACGCCGTCTACGTCGACCGGGACTTCATGGCGGGCCGCTTCCTCCAGAGCCTTGACCGCATCCACCGGCTCGGCCTGGCGCCCGGCACTGAGACCCGCGTCACGGTGCTGGCGGCCACGGAAACGATCGACGAGATCGTGGCCACGCGGCTCGCGGAAAAACTGGAGTTCATGGGACGCATCCTCGACGACCCTTCGGTGCGGGCGCTGGGCGACCTGCAGGAGGAACGGCAGGTGGCGAACGGTATGGACGAGGCCGATATCCGGGCGGTCCTGGAACACGTGGGCGCTGTCCCGGCCCGGTGATCCGGGCGGCTCAGGTGAGCCATGGGGCATGTGGCAGGCCTGGGGATCCGAGGGTGGCACGTTGATGTCAGTGGCAGATGCGACACTGGCCTGTCTGCATCTGCCACACCAGGAGGACTCGATGGATGCCAGCGATCACACGCTGACCTCGATTGAGATTTGCGCCGGAGCCGGAGGGCAAGCCATCGGCCTCCACCAGGCCGGCTTCAGCCATCTTGCCCTCGTCGAGATCGACCGGTACGCCGCGGCCACGCTGCGGCGCAACGTCGCTCAGCGCGACGGCTGGGAATTCGAGCGAAAATACTGCGACGTCATCGAAGGTGATGTCAAGGAATTCAGCGAGAAGATCCAGCTGGAAAAGCCTGTCGAATACCTGCGGGGGCACCAGCTGAAAAAGGGGGAGCTCGACCTCCTCGCGGGCGGCGTTCCGTGTCCTCCGTTTTCCCATGCGGGCAAGCAGCTGGGGAAGGACGACGAGCGTGACCTCTTCCCCGAGATGCTGACGCTCGTGGACAAGCTCCGCCCCAAGGCCGTCATGATCGAGAACGTCCGCGGCATCAAGGACGACAAGTTCAAGGACTACCGGGACTGGGTCGTGGCCCGCCTGGAGGGCGGCGAAGCCAAGCATCCACAGACCGGCGAACGGCAGACCTTCGAGGGCGCTGGCTACAAGGTGTGCGGGTGGCAGGTCCTGGAGGCCAGCGATTTCGGCGTCCCGCAGCTGCGCCCCCGCGCCATCCTCGTCGCCATCCAGCGGGAGCTCCTCGCGGTTCAGGATTTCCAGTGGCCCACGCCTGACGCGGAGATCACCACCGTCCGTGAAGCCCTTGAGGAGACGATGGAGGAGCGGTACAAGCCCTTCATCGCCCGGGGCGGCGCGGTGGGAAGCCTGGCCCAGAGCAAGCTAGACGCATGGCGCGAGAAGGAAACCGGCGTCGCCCCCACCCTGGTCGGCGGGTCGAAGAAGCACGGGGGTGCGGACCTCGGTCCCAGCCGTGCCAAGGCCGCGTGGAGGAAGCTGGGAGTCAACGCGCTCGGTGTGGCCAACTCTCCCCAGGACTGCCTCAACAAGGAGAGCTGGGAACGGGACCTCTTCCGGGAAGAGGGCCCCATGCTCACCGTCACCCAGGCGGCGATCATCCAGGGCTTCCCCCCGGAGTGGGACTTCGAGGGGGACAAGTCCGAGGGCCGTCTTCCGGGCAAGACGGCTCAGTACCGGCAGGTCGGCAATGCCTTCCCGCCCCCGGTCGCGCGCGCCGTCGGAGAAGCCATCGCCAAGGTCCTCCGTGCTGCCGGGCCCCAGCCGCAAGACGGTCCTGAGGGCCAGCGCTAGGAGCTTGGGGCCTGCGGGTGGCCGCGGCGCTCCTGGACGGCGGCGGCGACCGCGGCAGCGCAGACGTCTGACGGCTCGTGCTCCCAGAACCGGAGCACGAGCCAGCCGGCCTCTTCGAGCTGCCGGTCGGTGTCCCGGTCCCTGGCCATGTTCCGGGCCACCTTCTCGGACCAGTAGCCCGGGTTGGTCTTCGGGGACACGTAGTGTTCCGGGCAGCCGTGCCAATAGCACCCGTCGATGAACACTGCTACTTTCGCCGGCCGGAAGACCAGGTCGGCCGTTCTGCGCAGACCGGGCAGAGGGCGGGCGGCGATGCGGTAGCGCAGACCTCTGGCGTGAACCAGGCGCCTGATGACGAGCTCGGGCTTCGTGTCACGGCTCCGGATCGCCTGCATGTTGCGGCGGCGGGCAGCCGAGGACGCCCAGGAACCCTCGGGGGGCTGCCAGGAACTCTCATCCGGCATCGTCCTGGTCTCCTTCCGTCCGCAAGGCGACCCAGTCCTCCGGCCCAAGCGTGATCTTGTGGGCTGCCGCGAGGTCCCGCTGCTCGGGGAACTTTCCGCAGAGCAGTGTCAGCCCCTCGCGCGCGAGGCTCTTCCTGATGTTGCGCGCTCGTCGCAGAGGGTCGTGATGGCCCGCCCCGACTGTGGTGATCACGCTGCGCGGGACCACGAGCCCCTCAAGGTAATTGAACATCATCGCGAACCGGCGTTCCTGACCCGGCCGCTTGGCGAGTACCCGGCTGGCCTGTTCTGGTGTGAGGAGCGTCAGTGGGTTGACCGGCAGGGGAGTCCAGTCGTACAGCGGCACGCTCCAGTGTTCACGGGCGTGCACGGCCAGCCCCCGCTTTCCGTCCCGGTTTCCCGAACCCCGGTAGAGCCAGGAACGGTGCGCGCGCACGAGCCAGGACCTGTGCCGGCCCCGGCCGAGCTGTATCTGCGTGCAGATGCAGAGCTGACAGTGAGCCTCGGCCGGGATGGCCCAGTTCGCGCCGACCGTGGCCTTGAAGTCCACCGGTACGCCCGCGATCAGCGTGTCGAGCGGAGGTTCTTTCGGGAGGCTGAAGGAACGGAGCACTTCGTACTCCAGTTTGGCTCCCACCGATGCCTTCTCGCCGGGGTGGACGTCTCGGGACAGCAGGTCGTACCGCCCGGTCCGGGCTCCGTCGAGGACGTAGTCGATCGCGTTGGCGATCGCACCGGTGTAGAGCCCCGCGACGTCGAACGGGCGCAGCCCGCTGAGGACGGCCTGCAGACCGTCGTCCTCAGCGGGGGTGCGCAGGACGTGCTGTTCCGCGTCAGTGTTGGCGCAAGTTTCCCCCGGCCCAAGCAGTACGAGGCGTCCCCTGCTCACCCGCCGGACGCTCCGGAGGTGTCCCCGTGGCATTCCGCGTAGGGCTTGCCCGAGGTGCACCAGCAGGGGGTGGTGGGGGTGGGGGGCCAGGGGGTGGCCTTGCCGCGGGCCGCGAGGGTGGTGGCGTATTCCGCCAGGAGGGAGGGGGAGGCCGGGGAGGTCTTCTCCGAGGCGGCGAAGGCCTCGTAGGAGGGGACGCTGCCCGTGACGATGCCGAGGTTGGTGGTGCCCGAGGCGGCCAGGGCGCGCAGCGAGGCCTCGGTGGCTGCGAGGTGGGCCGCGTGGGACGGGTACTCCGCCGCGAGCGTGGGGTAGGAGGCGACGAGTTCCGCGAGCTCGCGCTGGGGCCAGTGGAGGATCGCCACCGGGAAGGGGCGCGAGAGGGCGGCGCGGCGGTCGCCCAGTTCGGCGCGCAGGCGGGCGATCTCGGCGCGCAGTTCCGCCGGGTCGTCGGAGCCCAGGGCCCAGATGCGCTTCGGGTCGTGGAGTTCGTCGAGGGGGATCGGGCCCGAGTGGCGGGTGTCGGCGACCATGTCCCAGTCGTCGTGCGGGAGTCCGAGGAGGCGGCGTACGCGGTGGCGGCCGGTGAGGAGGGCCGCGGTGGAGCGGGTGAGGGGGGTGTCCTCCGAGGTGAGGAGGGTGGCCGCCTCGGTGAAGCACTCGTGCGAGGCCTCCAGCTCGTCGTGGGCCTCCAGGGCTTCCGCGATCACCTCCCAGGGCGCCGGGTCCGCGGGGGCGGCGGCGCGGATGCCCGAGATCAGGGCGCGGGCCTCGGCCTCGTGGCCGTACTCCCAGAGGTTCGCGGCCTGCAGGGCCTTGATGAGGTGCGGGTTCGCGGGTGCGTCGGCCAGGAGTTGGTCGTAGAGGGTGCTCGCCCGCTCGCGTGCGTCGCCCAGTTCGAGGTGGGCCGCGGCCTGGAGGAGCAAGGGCTCCTGGTCCTCGGGATAGCGGGTCGCCGTGCGGATGAGGCGCTCGGCTTCGGCGATGTGCTCGGCAGGCGTGTCGGGGCGCATGGTTCACACCGTACTGCCGCTGGTCAGTTGAGGGGGGAGGTCTTAAGGTGCGGGCCGTGCGGGATCGCGTGCGTGTGGTGGTGCAGGGGGGCGGCCGGCGGGGGCGCCGGGGCGCTCTCGCGCGGCTGCTGTGGGTGGGTGCCGAGGCGATCACCACGGTGGGCGTGGTGGTGGCGCTGCTGGTGGTGCACCAGGTGTGGTGGACGAACCGCCAGGCCGTCGCGGCCGCCCAGGAGCAGGTGCGGGAGCTGGAGCACGCCTGGGGTGCGGGGGGAGCGCGGCAGCCCGGCCCGGGGGGTGGGGCGGATGTCGGTGAGGGTGAGGGTGAGGGTGCGGGTGCGGATGCGGGCGGGGGTGACGGGGACGTGTCGGACGTGCCCGTGGTCGAGGGGGCGTCGGGCGGGCCCGGTGCCGGGCGCGGGAGTGTTCCGGTGCCCGGCCGGTCGGCGGGGGGCGGCGAGCGGTCCGCGCCGGCTTCGGCTCCGGCTCCGGCGCGCGAGGAGGCGTACGCCGTGCTGCGCGTTCCGCGCCTCGGCCTGACCGTGCCCGTGGCCCAGGGCGTCGACAAGCGGACCGTGCTGGACAAGGGCTACGTCGGCCACTACCCGGGGACCGCGCAGCCCGGGGCGGCGGGGAACTTCGCGCTGGCCGGGCACCGCAACACGCACGGGGAGCCCTTCCGCTACATCAACCGGCTCCGGGCGGGCGACGAGCTGCTCGTCGACGTCCGGGGGCGGCGGTACACGTACGTGGTGGGCAAGGTGCTGAACGAGACCACCGAGCGGGACACCGGGGTGATCGCGCCCGTGCCGCACAGCACGGTCCGGCCCGACGCCGGTTACGCGGAGGCGGGTTCGTACATCACGCTGACGACGTGCACGCCCGAGTACACCTCCAAGTACCGGCTGGTGGTCTGGGGCACGCTCAGGTCCTAGCGGCGCCGTTGTCGGTGGGGCCCGTTAGGATCGGTCGTGAGTACCCGGTCTCGTAAGGGAGTTCGGGGCTCGTGGAAGGGGAGGGGGCGGTCCGGATGTCCCGACGAGCCGACGCGCGGCCCCTGCTGTCCTTCCTGGTCTCCTCGCGGGCGGGTGCCCTGCTCGCCGCCCTGCTGGTGTTCGGCGGGATCCTCGGCCTGATGTCGGGGGAGAACGCCCTGGCCGCAGCCGTGGTCGCGCTGGCCGCGGCCGTGGCCGTCGGGGCCGCCGCGCTGGCGGCCTCCCTCGTGCGGTCCGTGCCGCCGCACCGAATACGCACCGCGATCCGTGATCGCGAGCAGCGCACGGCCTTCCTGCCGCAGCGCGATCCCGACGCCTCGGGCCGGTCGCGGCCCAGGGCTCCGGGCCGTCCCGTCCTGACGGCCGCGTAGGGGCGCGCAGTACTTCCCTCGCCTTCTGCTCACTGATCACTGTCGTCGCCCCTCGCGGGTCGTCGCGCCGAAATGCACCTTCTTCGACGTTCGACGAGACCCCTCGGAGGGCCCGCGTGTCCGTTTTCACCCATCTTGTTGCCGAGCTGGGCCGGCTCATGGAGCCGGTACTGGCCGAGTCCGCGACCGCTGCCGCGATCGTGCTGTTCACCGTGCTCGTACGGCTCGCCCTGCACCCCCTGAGCCGTGCCGCCTTCCGCGGGGCGACGCCCGTGGCCGGCTGCCTGCCGACGCTGCTGCAGCTGCCGGTGTTCTTCGTGATGTACCGGGCGTTCTCCTCCTCGGAGGTGGCCGGCGCGGCCAACGAGCTGCTGGGGCACCGGCTGTTCGCCGCTCCGCTCGGATCCCGGTGGGCCGATGCCCTCGGGGAGGGCGGTCCGTTCGGGCCGCAGGGGCTGGTGTTCCTGGGGCTGTTCGCCGCAGTCGGGGTGGTGGCCGCGTGGAGCGCGGTGCGCGGGCGGCGGGCCGCCGCGGCCGCGCCCGCGGTGCCGGTCCTGCCGGTGGCCGGTCCGCGCGGGGGCAAGGCCGTGCCCGGCGTGGGGAAGGCCGTGCCCGGCGGGGGCAAGGGCGGTTCGCGCGGGGTGAAGGGTGGTCCGCGCGGGGCCGGGGCGGGGTTCGGCGCGGGTCGCGCCGGGGCGCCGGCCGCGCTGAGTGCCGAGCAGCAGGCCGCGATGCGCAAGCTGGGCGGCGTACTGCCCCTGCTGGCGTTCGGGACGCTGATCACGGCCGCCGTGGTGCCGCTGGCGGCCGGGCTGTACCTGCTGACCACCACGGCGTGGTCCGTCGCGGAGCGGGCCTGGCTGCAGCACCGCAAGGACCGGGCCGCCCGGCCGGGCGGAGAGGTGGCGGCGGCGGGCCGGGCCGCGGGATAGCCGCCCCGGCCGGCGGTCCGGGGCGGGCGCTGGAGGGGTGGGCGTTCCAGTCTGTGAACAGGGTCTTGCAGATTGGTCGGTCATCTTGGAGGATCGACCAATCCTCCGATGGCCGCAACCCATCGTCCGGCCCGGGGCATGCCCATGGGCCGACCACCCTCGACCACGGGAGAATGTCCATGAAGCTGCTGCGTGTCGGACCCGCCGGATCGGAGCGCCCCGCGCTGCTCGACCAGGACGGGACCCTGCGCGACCTGTCCGGCCTGATCACGGATGTGGACGGGGCCCTGCTCGCCGACGACTCCGTACTGTCCCGCGTACGGGACGCCGCGGCGGCCGGCGAGCTCGCGGAGCTGGACGCCGAAGGGCTGCGCGTCGGCTCCCCGGTCGGCCGGATCGGCAAGATCGTGGGCATCGGGCTGAACTACCACGGGCACGCGGCCGAGGTCGGCGCGCAGGCTCCGCCGGAGCCCATCGTCTTCCTCAAGTCCCCGGACACCGTGGTCGGCCCGGACGACACCGTGCTGATCCCGCGCGGCAGCGTGAAGACCGACTGGGAGGCCGAGCTCGGCGTCGTCATCGGCGCCACGGCCCGCTACCTGGACTCCGCGGCGGAGGGGCTCGCGCACGTCGGCGGCTACGTGCTGGCGAACGACGTCACCGAGCGCGCCTTCCAGAACGAGCGGGGCGGCACCTGGGACAAGGGCAAGAACTGCGAGACCTTCACCCCGCTCGGCCCCTGGCTGGTCACCGCCGACGAGGTCCCGGACCCGCAGGCGCTGGACGTGCGGCTGTGGGTGAACGGCGAGCTCAAGCAGGACGGTCACACCTCCGACCAGATCTTCCCGGTCGGCGAGGTCGTGCGGTACCTGAGCCACTTCATGACCCTGTACCCGGGCGACGTGATCGTCACCGGCACGCCGGCCGGTGTGGCCGCGGGCCGGCCGGAGCCGAAGCCGTTCCTGCGGGCCGGTGACGTCGTGGAGGTGGAGATCGGGGGCCTCGGGCGCCAGCGCCAGGAGTTCAAGGCCGCGTAGCGCCGACGGGGGACGAGGGGCGGGGCCGCCGGTGGCGGCCCCGCCCTTCCGTGTGCGCGGGCCGTCCGCCACGCCGCGCCGCGCCACGCCGTGGGGCAGGGGCCGGCAGGTCGTCAGGCGGCGATGTCCACCGCCACCCCGTCGCGGGAGGACCTGCGCGCCGCCTCCAGTACCTCCAGGCACCGCGCCGCCTCGTGCGCCGTGACCGGGGCCGGGCCGCCCGTGCGCAGGGCCCGCGCGACCGCCGCGTAGTACGCCGGGTAGTCGCCGTGCTCGGTCGGCACCGGGATCCCGCCGCCGGTCAGCGGGGACTCGCCGGAGCCGAGCCGCCCCCACAGGTGCGGCGGCTCCTCGCCCCACAGCGCGCCGTCGGCGGGCCGGTCGGGGCGCATCCCCTCGCGCAGGGCGGCCTCCTGCGGGTCCAGGCCGTACTTCACGTAGCCGGCCCGGGAGCCGAGGACGCGGAAGCGCGGGCCGAGCTGGGCGGTGGTCGCGCTGACGTAGAGGTGCGAGCGGACGCCGTTCGCGTGGGTGATCGCGATGAACGTGTCGTCGTCGGTCTCGGCGCCCGGGCGGCGCAGGTCGGCTTCCGCGTAGACGCGTACGGCCGGGCCGAACAGCACCAGCGCCTGGTCCACGACGTGGCTGCCGAGGTCGTACAGCAGCCCGCCGATCTCCTCCGGGGCGCCGGATTCGCGCCAGCCGCCCTTGAGCTGCGGGCGCCAGCGCTCGAAGCGGGACTCGAAGCGCTGGACCTCGCCGAGTTCGCCGTCGGCGAGGAGGCGGCGCACGGTCAGGAAGTCGTTGTCCCAGCGGCGGTTCTGGAAGACGGACAGGAAGGTGCCGGTCCGGTCGGCCAGCGCGGCGAGCTCCCGGGCCTCGGCGGCGGTGGCCGCGAGCGGCTTGTCCACGACCACCGGGATGCCGGCGGTGAGCGCGGCCGTGGCCATCGGGACGTGGGTCTTGTTGGGGGAGGCGATGACGACCAGGCCGGGGGCGGGGGAGTTCTCGCCGGCGCGGTCCCACAGCTCGGTGGCGGAGGCCGCGACGCGGACGTCGGGGTGGGCCTCGCGGACCTGGGCCTGACGGCCGGGGTCGGAGGTGACGACCGTGTCGAGGACGAGGCCCTCGGTCGCGGACACCAGCGGGGCGTGGAAGACGGAGCCGGCGAGTCCGTAGCCGATGAGTGCGACCCGCAGCGGGGCGGTGGGGCTGGTGGGGGCGGTGTTCATGACTCCACTTTGGCAACAGCGTTGCGTAAGTGCAAGGAGGGTGGACAATGGGCGGGTGAACAGGGGCAAGGGCAACGTCAGCGGGGGCGGCGGCGGGGGCGACGGCGACCGCGCGGGCGGGCGTGGCGGGCGCGGCGGGCGCGGCGGGGCGAACCTGCCGGCCCTGCGCGGGCACAACGACGCGCTGCTGCTGGACCTGCTGCGTTCGGCGGGGGCGCCGGGCCTGGGCCGCGCCGAACTCGCCGTCCGTACGGGCCTCACCCCGCAGGCCGTCAGCAAGATCACCGCTCGCCTCGCCGCGGAGGGCCTGGTGGCCGAGGCCGGCCGCGGCGCCTCCACCGGCGGCAAACCCCGCACGCTGCTGCGGCTCGTTCCGCAGGCCCGGTACGCGGTGGGGGTCCACCTGGACCGCGACCGGATCCGGGCGGTACGGGTCGACCTCGCGGGCGGCGTCGTCGACGAGTGGAGCGGACCGCTGGACTTCGGGGCGGGCCCGGACCTCGTCGTGGAGGCGGTCCTGGCGGCGGTCGTACGGGTCCGCGCCCGCGGGCCGGCCGCGCCGCCGGTCGGGGTCGGGGTGGCCGCGCCCGGGCCGTTGGACTGGCGGAGCGGGGTCCTGGGCCCGGTGACGGGGTTCCCTGACTGGGCGGGGTACCCGATGCGGGAGGTGCTGGAGGCGCGGCTGGGGCTGCCGGTGGCGCTGGACAAGGACACCAACGCGGCGGTCGCGGCGGCCGGGGGACCCGGCGGGACCGGCTCCTGCGTGTACCTGCATGTCGGGACCGGACTCGGAGCGGGACTCCGGCTCGACGGCGCGGTGTACCGGGGCACGCGCTCGGCGGCGGGGGAGTTCGGCCATCAGGTGCTGCGGCTGGACGGGCCGCCGTGCCGGTGCGGGGGACGGGGCTGCCTGGAGGTGCTCTGCCTGGACGCGGTGGCCCGCGGCGACCTCACGGGGGCCGCGCGGCTGCTGGGGGAGGGGGCCGCGAACCTGGTGGCGCTCCTGGACGTGGACCGGGTGCTGCTGGGCGGCCGGGTCGTGGCCGCCGATCCGGAAGTGTTCGTGGAGGGGGTCCGGGCCGTCCTGGCGGCCCGGGCGCCGACGGGTGACGCGCCGCCGGTCGAACGTGCGGCGGCGGGGGTGGCGGAGGGCGCCGCGGCACTGGCACTGGCCCCGCTCTTCGGTCACGCCTGACCCCGGGCGGGCCGCCGTGCCCGCGGCGACCAGCGCCGGGCGGAGGCGTCCGGAGTGGGGTTCGGGGCCGGGTCCGGGGCACAGTCCCGGCTGCGCAGACCCGCCCGGGTCCGGGGCCGAGTCCGCGCTACGCAGCCCCGCCCGGGGCCAGGCGGGGCCAGGCGGGGCCGGGGGTGCCCCGGGTCGGGGCGCCCCCGAGTGGGGTGTCGTCCCGGACCGCATGATGTATCGCGCCCCCTCCGAGCCGGCCCTGCCGGCCGGTACCCCACGCCAGCGCATCACGTTCTACGTCCCGGACACCACCGCATCCCGCCCCACCGCACCGCACCCCACCCCACCCGCCAGGGAGGCCCCGTCGAGGCGGGCGGGTTGACCGTCGCCGCCGTTCGGGCGTAAACCGGGAGGGCTCGGGCGCGGCGGTGTGAAGGGGATTTCGCACGCGTGGGAGGGTGCGGGCAGGGCCGGGGTGATTGTCGCCTCGTCCGATCATCATCCCGTCCGGCTAGCAGCGAAGGTCTTCCATGGGACAGCGACTGCGCACGGCCCTCCCCCCGGGTGCCAAGACCGCCGTGGCGGCCGTCACCGCCATGGCCGCCCTGCTCCTCGCCGCCGGCGCACCCACCGCTGCCGCCGGCGCGCCCACCGCTGCCGCCGACGTCGGTACCGGCGGCGGCAGCGCCGCCCGCCCCGCGCCCGCGCCGCCCTCCCGCATCCAGGCCAGCTGCGGGGACGGCAAGAGCAGCGCCTTCCCCATCGGCGCCCGCATCCGCGGCGGCCCGCCCGTCTACCGGGCCGGCGCCGAGCCGCAGACCTGGCTGCTGGACCTGACCAACAGCACGGGCAGCGTGTGCACCGCCATCCATCCCGTCATCGTGTTCACGGACACCGCCCGGGCCCTGCGCCCCGCCCACCTGCGGATGGAGTTCGACGCGCCCGGCGGCACCCACCCCGTCAGCCTGGAGCGCAGCGACCGCGACGAGACCATCGCCGTCTTCGACGGCGGCGGCGACGCGTTCGCCGGCTTCTCCGTCCCGGCGGGCGGCACCACGACCGTCAAGGTGCGGCTCGCCTTCGCCCCCGACGCCCCCCACGGCGATGTCCTCGCCGACGCCGCCCTGGTCCAGCGCAAGGGCGAGCATGGCGACGACGGCGACTGGGTCGGCGAGGCCGGCGGGTACCGCTTCTCGGTGCGGGGGCCGCAGGACGAGGACCCCGTCGAGGCCGGCTCCCTCGCCCACACCGGCCCCCGGGAGTGGATCTACGGTGCCGGGGCCGTCGCCGCGCTCCTCGCCGGAGCCGGACTCCTGCTCGGCGCCCGCCGCCTGCGCTCCCCCCGTGAACCCCGCCGTCTGCGTGCGCCCCACGGGACGCCCGCCACCCACGTGCCGACCGCCGCTCCCGAATCCAGGCAACGCCGGGACCGCTGAGCGGCCCGGCCCCCCGCGCGGGGCCTCACCCTCCCACGCGCCGATCCCCGTACACCTGCCCCACGTACAGTCCGACCGTGGAAGAACAGACCCCGTACCCGGCCCACCGCCCCGGCTCGCCCGTCCGCTCCGGCATCCCCGAGCACGGTCGCGTCCCCAAGTACTACGCCGTCAAGGCCCAGGTCGCCGACCTGCTCGACGAGCTCGGCGAAGGCGGGACGCTCCCCACTGAGCGCGATCTCGCCGAGCGCTACGAGGTGTCCCGGGAAACGGTCCGCCAGGCCCTGCGCGAGCTGCTGCTGGAGGGCCGGCTCCGCCGTTCCGGGCGTGGCACCGTGGTCGCCGGCCCCAAGCTGGAGCAGCCCCTCTCGCTCGCCAGCTACACCGAGGGCGTGCGCCGCCAGGGCCGCCGCCCCGGCCGCCACCTGATCGGTCTGGAGCGCTTCCCCTGCCCGCCCGAACTCGCCCGCGGGATCGGCGCCGAGGCCGGCGAGCCCGTCTGGCACCTGGAGCGCGTGCTGCTCGCCGACGACGAGCGCGTCGGGCTGGAGAGCACGTACGTACGGGTCTCGCGCGCGCCCCGCCTCGACGTCGATTTCCAGCCGGACTCCTCCTTCTACGGATACCTCCACGACCGCCTCGGCATCGCCTTCGGGGACGCCGACGAGAAGCTGGAGACGGTGCTCGCCACCCCCCGCGAGGCCCTGCTCATCGGCACCCCGCCCGCGCTTCCGATGCTGCTCATCCACCGCTTCTCGCGGGACCGGGAGGGACGTCCGCTGGAGCGGGTGCGTTCGCTCTACCGTGGTGACCGGTTCAGCTTCACGACCCGCCTGCGGCCCGAATAGCCCCCGGGAAACTATCCCAATCTCCCCAAACAGGACCTATTCAGATCACGGAACGATAACGGGTCTAGTCCAAGCGTCGAGGGCTGTTCACCGGCCCGTCGCCGGACCGACCTCCCCGGGACACGGGCCCCCACCACCTTGGTCGACGTGAGAGTCATAGTCGTCGGAGGCGGCGTGGTCGGCACCATGCACGCCTGGCAAGCAGTCCAACGCGGCCACGAGGTCGTCCAGATCGAGCGCGAGGCCGAGGCTCGCGGCGCGTCACTACGCAATTTCGGCCAGATCTGGGTCAGCGGCCGGGCCGGGGGCGAGGAACTCGACACCGCCCTGCGGGCCCGCGAGCTCTGGGAGCGGATCGGCGCGCAGGTGCCCGGCCTGGGTTTCCGTGCCATCGGCTCCCTCACCCCCGTCCGCAACGCCCGTGAACGCGCCGTCGCCGAGGCGGCCGTGGCCCGCCCCGACGCCGCCGCCCGCGGCTACCGACTGGTCACCGCCGCCGAGGCCCGGGAGATCAACCCGGCCCTGCGCGGCGACTTCGAGGCCGCCCTGTGGTGCGAGCGCGACGCGGCCGTCGAACCGCGCACCGCCCAGCTCCACCTGCGCGACGCCCTGCGCGCCTCCGGCCGCTACACCTTCCTCCCCGGACGCGAGGTCCGCGAGGTCACCGGCCCCGGCGCCGTCCGCGACGACCACGGCGACGTCCACCGCGGCGACGCCGTCGTCCTCGCCACCGGCGCCTGGCTGTCCGGCCTGGTCCGCGAACTCGCCCCCGACCTGCCCGTACGCCGCGTCCGCCTCCAGATGATGCAGACCGCCCCGCTCGGCGAGCGGCTCACCACCTCCGTCGCGGACGCCGACAGCTTCCGCTACTACCCGGCCTACGCGTCCCCCGCCCTCGACGCCCTCAACGCCGAACAGGAACAGGCGCCGGTCGCCGCCGCGCACAGGATGCAACTGCTCATGGTCCAGCGCCTGGACGGCGGACTGACCATCGGCGACACCCACGAGTACGAGCACCCGTTCGCGTTCGACACCCTCGAAGACCCCTACGAGCACCTCACCGGGGTGGTCGAGGCCTTCCTCGGCCGCCCGCTGCCGCGGGTCAGGCACCGCTGGGCGGGCGTGTACGCCCAGTGCACCGACACCGGCCGCGTCGTCCACCGCCAGCAGGTGGGCGACGGCGTCTGGCTGGTGACCGGACCCGGCGGACGCGGCATGACCTGCTCGCCCGCCATAGCCGAGACCACCGCGAACGAACTGGGCTGGTGAACACCGTGACCGACCGCACCCACGCCAGGAACCTGATCGTCCTCGACATGGCCGGCACCACCGTCGCCGACGGCGGCCTCGTCGAGCGCGCCTTCGAGCACGCCGCGGGGCACCTCGGCGTCGAGCCCGGCAGCGCCGACCACGCCGTCAAGCTCCAGTACGTGCGCGACACCATGGGCGAGTCGAAGATCTCCGTCTTCCGCCACCTCTTCGGCACGGAGGAACTCGCCCGGCGCGCCAACTCCGCCTTCGAGCAGGCCTACGGAGAACTCGTCGACGGCGGCCTCGTCGCCCCGCTCCCCGGCGCCCGCGAGACCATCGAGAAGCTCCGCGCCGACGGCCGCACCGTCGTCCTGACCACCGGCTTCGCCCGCGTCACCCAGGACGCCATCCTCGACGCCCTCGGCTGGCGGGACCTCGCCGACCTCACCCTCTGCCCCGCCGACGCGGGCGGCCGCGGCCGCCCCTACCCGGACATGGCGCTGACCGCCTTCCTGCGCACCGGCGCCGTGGCCGACGTACGCCACATGGCCGTCGCCGGGGACACGGCCTACGACGTGCTCAGCGGCAACCGCGCCGGAGCGGGCATCGTGGCCGGCGTCCTCACCGGCGCCCACGACCGCGCCGCGCTGACCGGGGCCGGCGCCACCCACGTCCTCGCCACCATCGCCGAACTGCCCGCCCTGCTCGCGCCGCTCGACGAGGAGCCGGTGTGAGCGGCATCCGCTTCGACTCCGTCTCGGTCGCCTACGACGGCACCACCGTCCTGGACTCCCTCGACCTGACCGTCGAACCCGGCGAGGTCATGGCCCTGCTGGGCCCCTCCGGCTCCGGCAAGACCACGGCGCTGCGCGCGGTCGCCGGCTTCGTACGGCCGCGCTCCGGGCGGATCCTGATCGGCGGCCGGGACGTCACCGCCCTGCCGCCGCACAAGCGCGGCATCGGCATGGTCGTCCAGCAGTACGCGCTCTTCCCGCACATGCGGGTCGAGGACAACGTGGCCTTCGGCCTGCGGGCCCGGAAGGCCCCCAGGGCGGAGATCCCCGCCCGGGTCGCCGAGGCCCTGGAGATGACCGGGATGGGCGCCTACGCCAAGCGCTACCCCCGGGAACTCTCCGGCGGGCAGCAGCAGCGCGTGGCCATCGCCCGCGCCCTCGCCATCCGCCCCCGGGTCCTCCTCCTGGACGAGCCCCTCTCCGCCCTCGACGCCCAGCTGCGCTCCGGGATGCTGGCGGAACTGGCCCGGCTGCACCGCGAACTGCCCGAGGTGTCCATCCTCTACGTCACCCACGACCAGGTCGAGGCGCTCACCCTGGCCGACCGGATCGCCGTCATGGACCGGGCCCGGCTCCAGGACTGCGGCACCCCGCAACAGCTGTACCGGGCGCCGCGCACCGAGTTCACGGCGTCCTTCGTCGGCAACGCGAACCTGCTCCCGGTGACGGTGGCCGACGGCGGCGCGGTCTTCGCGGGCCGCACGCTGGCCCTCGACCCGGGCCGCGCCGCGCCGGGCTCCACGGCCACCCTGTGCGTACGCCCGCACCTGCTCGGGCTCGGCGAGGGGCCGAACGCCCTGCGCGGCACGATCGCCGAGGTGCAGTGGCGGGGCTCGACGCACCGGCTCTACGTCGACGTGGACGGCCACCGCGTCAAGGCGGACCTCCCCGAGCTGCGGGAGACCCCGGCCCTGGGCGACGAGGTGACCCTGCACTTCGAACCCCGCGACGGGGTGCTGCTGGCGGCGGGGGTCTGCGATGCCTGACGCCTCGCGGCGAGCCACCGCGCGAACCCCGGCCCCGACGGGGCAGTCCGGTCCGGGCGCCCCCCGCAGTGCCCCGCACGCGGCCGGGGCACCGGCACCGCCGGTGCCCCGGGGAGCGGCCCGGCGGGGGATCGGGCGCGCCGCCTGGGCGCTGCCTCCTGTGGCCGTACTCGCGCTGGTGTTCCTCTATCCCCTCGCGCTGGTCGTGCGGCAGTCCTTCACCCCCGAGAACGGCGGCGGCGCCCTCGACGCGTACGCCTCCGTCTTCGCCTCCGCATCGTTCCGCGAAGCGCTCGGCACCACCGTCTGGCTGGCCGTGGGCGCCACCGCCGGCTGCCTCCTGCTCGGCTTCACGCTCGCGCTGATCATCGCCTTCGTGCCCTTCCCCGGAGCCAAGGCCGTCGCCAGGTTCATCGACGTCTTCCTCTCCTTCCCCTCCTTCCTCATCACCCTCGCCCTCCTCTTCATCTACGGAACGGCCGGCATGGCCAACGGGGTCTGGACCGACCTCTTCGGCGTCGGCGACGGTCCCTTCCACTTCCTCAGCACCCCCTGGGGCGTCCTGCTCGCGGAGATCACGTACTTCACGCCCTTCGTGATGCGCCCGCTGCTCGCCGCCTTCTCCCAGCTGGACACCGCACAGCTGGAGGCGGCCGCCGGCCTCGGCGCCCGCCCCGCCCGGATCGTCCGGCAGGTGATCCTCCCCGAGTCCCTCCCCGCCCTCGCGGCGGGCGGCAGTCTCGTCCTCGTCATGTGCCTCAACGAGTTCGGGATCGTCCTGTTCACCGGAGCCAAGGACGTCACGACCCTCCCGATGCTCATCTACGGCAAGGCGATCCTCGAATCCGACTACGCGGCCGCCTGCGTGGTCGCCGTCGTCAACATCGCGATTTCCGTCGGCCTGTTCGGCCTCTACCGGGTGGTGGGCAAGCGTGCTGGTGCATAGCAAGGGCGGCCGCTGGGCCGCGTGGGGCCTGTTCGGCCTCCTCTTCCTGCCCCTCTTCGCCCTGCCCCTCCTCGTGGTGGTGGCCGCCTCCTTCGCCACCCACTGGTCCGGCGCCTTCCCCTCCGGCCCGACCACCGCGAACTACGCGTCCGCCGTCCGGGGCGAATCCCTCCAGGCCCTGACCACCTCCCTGGTCACCGCGGTGACCGCCAGCCTGCTCGCGCTCACCGTCGGCACCTGGGCCGCGCTGGCCGCCGCCGGGCTGAGGAAGCGCGGGAAGCGCTGCCTGGACGCCCTGTTCATGCTGCCGGTCGCCGTGCCCTCCGTGGTGGTCGGCCTCGCCGTCCTCGTCGCCTTCAGCAGGCCGCCGGTGCTCCTCAACGGCACCGCCTCCATCGTCATCCTGGCGCACACGATCCTTGTCACGGCGTTCGCCTACCAGTCGGTTTCGGCCGCCATCGTTCGTCTCGACCCCGCGTACGAACAGGCGGCGGCCTCCCTCGGGGCCAGCCCCGCCCACGTGCTGTGGCGGGTCAGGCTCCCGCTCCTGCTGCCGTCCCTCACCGCGGCCGCCGGGCTCTGCTTCGCCCTCTCCATGGGCGAGCTGAGCGCCACGATGATGCTCTACCCGCCGGACTGGATGCCCCTCCCGGTCCGCGTGTTCACCGCCACCGACCGCGGCTCGCTCTTCGGCGGTTCCGCCGTGGCCGTGGTGCTGATGGCGACCACCCTCCTGGTGCTGCCGGCCGTCTCCCGCGTCCGCACCAGGGCCTCCTACCGCTGATCCCCGCCCGCCCCACCCCCGCCGACTCCCTTTCCCCGTAAGGAAGTTCCATGCCCAGCAAGCTCCTGCTCCGCGTCACCGCCTCCGTCACGGGCAGCCTCGCCCTCGCCGTCTGCCTCACCGCCTGCGGCGGCGCCGCGACCGCCGGCTCCAAGGGTGGCGAGAAGGTCGTCACCGTCTACAGCGCCGACGGCCTCAAGGGCGACAAGGGCGACGGCTGGTACGACAAGGTCTTCGCCGAGTTCACCAAGAAGACCGGCATCGAGGTCAAGTACGTCGAGGGCGGGTCCGGCGAGATGGTGCAGCGCGCCGTCCGCGAGAAGACCAACACCCAGGCCGACGTGCTCGTCACCCTGCCCCCCTTCATCCAGCAGGCCGACGGCAAGGGCCTCCTCCAGGCGTACGAGCCGCAGGGCTCCGACAAGGTCAACGGCGGGGACAAGTCCGCCGACGGCAAGTGGACCTCCGTCGTCAACAACTACTTCGGGTTCGTCTACGACAAGAAGGAACTGACCGCGGCCCCCAAGACCTGGGAGGAGCTGCTGGACGGCAAGTACAAGGGCAAGCTGCAGTACTCCACCCCGGGTGTCGCGGGCGACGGCACGGCCGTACTGATCAAGGCCATGCACGACTTCGGCGGCAAGGAGCCGGCGATGGAGTACCTCAAGAAGCTCCAGGCCAACAACGTCGGCCCGTCCTCCTCCACCAGCAAGCTCGCGCCCAAGACCGACAAGGGCGAGCTGCTCGTCGCGAACGGCGACGTCCAGATGAACTTCGCGCAGTCCAAGTCCATGCCGAACCTCGGCATCTGGTTCCCCGCCAAGGACGGCGGCAAGCCCACCACCTTCGCCCTCCCGTACGCGGCCGGACTCGTCGACAAGGCCCCGCACACCGAGAACGGCAAGAAGCTCCTCGACTACCTGCTCTCCGAGGACGCCCAGAAGCTGGTCAGCGAGGTCGGCGGAGGCTTCCCGGCCCGTACGGACGTGAAGCCGACCGACGCCAACGCCGTCGAACTCACCAAGATCATGGGTGGGGTCGAGGTCTTCGAGCCGGACTGGGCCGACATCGACAAGAACCTCACCGGCTACGTCGACGCGTGGAAGTCGGCGACCGGCAGCTGATCCGACACCTCCCGGTCACCCACGACCGGAAGAGTGACGAGCGCATAACGGGTCTGGACCGAAGGTGCCCACGAGGCCCCTCGGCCCGGACCCTCCGCGCGCCCGCCCCTCCGCACCACCGAGCGGCCCCGCACCACCACCGCGCCGCACCGCCCGGCACTCCCGCGCCGCCCAGCACCCCTGCACCTCTGCACCCCAGCACCTCTGCACCCCTGCACCCCTGCACCGCCCGGCACCCCCGCACCGCTCAGCGCCACGCTCCGCGCCCCCGTCTGCCCACTTGCTCCTGGAGGAGTACGTGTCCCCTGTCCTGTCCGGACGGACCCTCGCCGTGGCCGCCACCGCCACGGCCCTGCTCGCCACCGCCCTCGGCGCCACCACCGCCCTCGCCGCCCCGCAGCCCCCCGCCACCCCCAAGGCCGCGGCCGAGGCCGCCGCCGCCGAGGCCGCCGCGGCCCCCAAGACCGCCGCAGTCCCCAAGGCCGCCGCCACCACCGACAAGGTGCTCGTGATCGGCATCGACGGTACGGTCCTCGACCGCGTCAAGGCCGCCAACGCCCCCAACCTGCAAGGGCTGATGGCCCAGGGCCTCACCGCCCGCAGCACCCTCTACGCGAGCCCGATGGCCGCCACCTCCTCCGGCCCCGGCTGGTCCACCATCGCCACCGGCGTCTGGCCCGACAAGCACGGCGTCAAGGACAACTCCTTCACCGGCAAGAACTACGGCGCCTACCCGGACTTCCTGACCCGCATCGAGAACGCCAAGCCGGCGCTCAACACCTACGCCGCCGCCGACTGGGAACCCATCGCCTCCACCGACCAGAACGGCCCGATCTTCTCCGCCGAGGTCGACAAGCGCCTCAGCCTCAAGGGCGACCGCGACGGCTACGGCAGCGAGGACCCGAAGATCGCCGCCGCTGCCGCCGCCGAGCTCCAGAACCAGAACCCGGACGCCGCCTTCGTCTACCTCGGCGAGATCGACCACGCGGGCCACACCTCCGGCGCCGCCGGCCAGGAGTACCTGAACGCCATCGGCCGCGTGGACACCCTGGTCGGCAAGCTCCTCACCGCCGTCCAGAACCGCCCGACCTACGCCCAGGAGAACTGGAAGGTCCTGGTGACCACCGACCACGGCCACACCGACGCGGGCGGCCACGGCGGCTCCACCCTCCAGGAGCGCGGCACCTTCGTCATCGCCAAGGGCGCCGGCATCCCCGCCGGTTCGGTCCGCACCGACGTCAAGCTCGTCGACGTCGCCGCCACCGCGCTCGCCCAGGTCGGGGTCACCGCCGCCGGGACCGACGGCGTCCCGCTGACCAGCCCCGGCAGCGACCCCTTCGACACCCTGCGCCCGGGCCTCCAGGCCCGCGTGGACGAGACCGGCATCCCGGCCGCCACCAAGGGCTTCACGCACACCCCGCCCGCCGGCTGGTCGGTCGACAACTCGAAGATGGGCAGCGGCGGCGTCACCGAGTGGGCCGGATGGGCCTTCGCCACCGACGAGTTCTGGAGCCAGTCGCAGCGGGACCAGTGGCGCGAGCTGAACGTCCGCTCCCGTGACGTCTTCGCCGTCGCCGACTCCGACGACAAGAGCCACACCGGCACCTTCGACTCCACCCTCGTCACCCCCAAGTGGGCGGTCACCGGCGGCACCACGCGCACCCTCGCCTTCCAGACGCACTACCGCCACGAGGCCGGCCAGACCGCACAGGTCCTCGTCTCCTACAACGGCGGCGCCGCGACCGTCGTGAAGAACTACACCGCCGACGCCGTGGCCAAGGGCGAGTCCATCGCCCTCCAGGTCCCGGCCGGCGCCACCGACGTCCAGGTCCGCTTCCGCTACAGCGGCACCAACAACTGGTTCTGGACCGTCGACGACGTGACCCTGGGCTGACCCGCCCGGGCCCGCACCGCGGGACGGCCGTCCGGGCCGTGGACGCCCTCCGCGTCCACGGCCCCCGGCCGCTAGGGTGGTACAGACCAGAGGCCCCCGAGGTCAGAGGCCCCGCAGAGCGGAGAACAGTCCCGTGGCAGAGCGCAAGCCGATCGAATCCTGGCTCACCGACATGGACGGGGTCCTCATCCACGAGGGCACCCCGATCCCCGGCGCGGATGCCTTCATCAAGCGGCTGCGCGAGTCGGGCAAGCCCTTCCTGGTGCTGACGAACAACTCCATCTACACCCCGCGCGACCTCCAGGCCCGGCTGAGCCGCATGGGTCTGGACGTGCCCGTCGAGAACATCTGGACCTCGGCGCTGGCCACCGCCAAGTTCCTCGACGACCAGCGGCCGGGCGGTACGGCGTACGTCATCGGCGAGGCGGGCCTGACCACCGCGCTCCACGACATCGGCTACATCCTCACCGACCACCAGCCCGACTACGTGGTCCTCGGCGAGACCCGCACGTACAGCTTCGAGGCCATGACCAAGGCCGTCCGGCTGATCAACGCCGGCGCCCGCTTCATCTGCACCAACCCCGACGAGACCGGTCCCTCCACCGAGGGCCCGCTCCCGGCCACGGGTGCGGTCGCCGCGCTGATCACCAAGGCGACCGGCAAGCAGCCGTACTTCGCGGGCAAGCCCAACCCGCTGATGATGCGCACGGGCCTGAACGCCATCGGCGCGCACTCCGAGAGCAGCGCGATGATCGGCGACCGGATGGACACCGACGTCCTGGCCGGGCTGGAGGCGGGCATGCAGACCTTCCTCGTGCTGACCGGCCTGACCTCGGTCGAGGACACCGAGAAGTTCCCGTACCGCCCGACGAAGACGGTGGACTCCATCGCCGACCTGGTGGACCTGGTTTAGGGCCGTCGCGCGGTCCGTTGGTGCGAACGGCTGACACATACGGGCCAAGAGAGCGCCGCTCCGGATGCGGAGCGGCGCGTCGCGCGTGAATCTCCTTGTCGAGGAGGTTCACCATGCGCAGTTCTCTGATCGCACTCCGTGTCGCCGGGGTGGCCGTCGTCCTGACGGCGAGCACCGCCGTGACCGTCCCAGCCGCGCTCGCGAACGAGTGGGACCGCGGCGGCGTCTCGGCGGACCCGAATCCGGCCGAACCGGGGGCGCAGGTCAAGATCCGCGTCCGTGGCTGTGACGGCGACCGGGCGATCGCCCTCTCCCCGGTCTTCGTCTCCGAGGCCCACCTGACGTCCGGCCGCGACGAACGCCGCACCCTCTACGGCGAGACGATGATCAGCTCCCACGCCCGGCCCGGCTGGCACGAGATCAAGGTGAAGTGCGCGGGCCGCGACGGCGGTCGTGACGGCGACGGCGGTCGCGACGACGGTCGCGACGACGGTCTGCGCGGCTCCATCGAGATCCGCGAGCGCGACCACCGCCCCGACCCCCACCACTCGCCGGTCTGGCCCGTCCACGCGGGCGGCGGCGGGATGGCCGCCCAGGTCGCCGAGACCACCCGGCTCGCCGCGGCCACCAAGAAGAGCCACGGCGGGGACGGGCCCGGACTGTCGCAGACCGTCATCGGCGCCGTGCTGGCCGCGGCCGCCAGCCTGGCGGTCGCCGGGCGGGCACTGACCCTGCGCCGCCGCCGCAACGGCGAATGAGCGAGGCCAAGGCCTCCCCGGGGGGCCGGCTGCTGACCTTCGCCGCCTGGTCGGTGCTGGTCCTCGTGCTGTGGGTGTGGGGCAAGGAGATCACAGGGGTCCCGCCCGCCGCCGCGCCCGGCGGGGCCGGCGGGCCGGTGGGGCCGGGCCTGCCGGCCCCACGGGTACCGCTGTCGGCGGCGATGCCCGCGCGGATCGACGTACCGGCCATGGGCGTCCAGGCGCCGGTGATCGCGCGGGGCCTGGACGCCGACGGGGCGGTCGAGCCGCCGCCGTACGAGCTCCCCGGAACGGTCGGCTGGTGGGGCGCGGGCCCCGCGCCCGGGGCGGCCGGGACCGCGCTGATGGTGGGACACGTGGACACCAGGTCCAAGCCCGCCGTGTTCTTCGGCCTGAGCACCCTGCGGCCGGGGGAGAAGATCCGCGTGGCCCGGGCGGACGGCACGATCGCGGAGTTCACCGTGGAGGACGTACGGGTCTACGAGCGCGCGGGCTTCGACCCGCACAAGGCGTACGGGCCGCGGGTCAAGGGCCGCGCCGAACTGCGCCTGGTCACCTGCGGCGGCACCTACGACAAGGCGGCCCGGCAGTACTCGGCGAACGTGGTGGTCTCCGCCTACCTGACGGGCGCCGGAACCAAGCCGACCGCACCCGCCTAGCGCCCGGACCGGGCCGTGCCCGGCGCGCCGAAGTAAACGAAGAAGTCCCCCGCAGCTTTCGCTGCGGGGGACTTCTTCTTGTCTGTGCGCCGCCAGGGACTCGAACCCCGGACCCGCTGATTAAGAGTCAGCTGCTCTAACCAACTGAGCTAGCGGCGCTTGGTGACAGGGAAAACTCTACCCCACCTGCGGCGGTGCTCGTGACCAGCCGCGCCCGCGTTGTCCGATTAACCCATGTTTGGGGGGTTTGTCGTGCACGATATGTCTGGGCCGAGCCGAATCTGACGTCCCGCCAGATACGTGTGCGGTCGACCACTGGACGACTAGGGGAGCGGACGGAACCGCATGACGATGCAGCCTCCGGTGCATGTGCCGATGCCGACGGCGATGCCGGCGCCGGCGTTCGAGGAGTACGAGCCCGCGGGCGACTGCGCGTGCCTGGGGTGCGCGCAGCGGCGCCGCGCCCTCGCGCGCGGGCGGGCCATAGGGCGGCGCGACGGCGGCCACCCCGCCGTACGCGGAGCCCGCCGGGCGCTGGTGCTGGCCACCGCCGCCGGCGTGGTCCTCGGCGGTGGTGGGTCGGCCGCACTGGCCGCGGCCAAGCCGGTGCCCGGCCCCGGGCCGGTGGCGCGGGACGGGTCGGACACCCCGCAGGGCGGCCGGGCCCCGCTGCACGGACGTCCCGCGGCCGGACACCCCGCCGGCCGGCCCGGCGCTCCCGCCCTCGTACGGCGCATCGACCGCACGACGATCATCAACCGGGCGAAGCTGTGGCTGGAGGCCAAGGTCCCCTACAGCATGTCCGAGTACTGGACGGACGGCTACCGGCAGGACTGCTCGGGCTACGTCTCCATGGCCTGGAACCTGGGTACGAACGAGTGGACCGGCAGCCTCGACACCTTCGCCACCCGGATCACGAAGGAGGAGCTGCTGCCGGGGGACATGCTGCTCTTCCACAACCCGGCGGACCCGAACAAGGGCTCGCACGTGGTCCTCTTCGGCGGCTGGGTCGACGAGACGCGCACGCACTACGTCGCCTACGAGCAGACCCCCCCGACGACGCGGAAGCAGCCCACGCCGTACGGGTACTGGACCAACGCCGAGAAGTACCTCCCGTACCGGTTCAACGGCGTGACCGGCGGCGTCGGCCCGGAGGAGCCCGCGCCCGCCCCCATCCAGCCGGCCGCGACCGCCTTTCCGGGCGTCGCGAAGTTCGGGCCCGGGGCCGACAACCCGTACGTGGCCGAACTCGGCAAGATGCTGATCGGGCGCGGCGCCCTGCGCTTCTACCCCAAGGGCGCCCACACCAAGTGGAGCGATGCCGACCGGCTGGCCACCCAGGCCTTCCAGCAGGCGCAGGGCTGGAAGGGCGCCGACGCCGACGGCATCCCGGGCGAGCACACCTGGCGGCTGCTGGTGCAGAGCCAGGGCAAGGACATCCCGCCCACGCGGGCCGGCAGTCCGGGTCCCGCCGGGGTGCCCGCGTACCCGGGGGCCGCGTTCTTCCGGCCGGGGCAGTCCCATGCGGCGATCACCGCCCTGGGCCGCCGGCTGAGGGAGAAGGGCTTCGGCAAGTACTACACGTCCGGCCCCGGGCCCCGCTGGAGCGAGGCCGACCGCCGCAGCGTCGAGGCCTTCCAGCGCGCCCAGGGCTGGCGCGGCGCCTCGGCCAACGGCTACCCGGGCCCGGAAACCTGGCGCCGGCTGTTCGCATGACGGAGGCAACGATGTACCCCACGCGCACCACGTTCACGACGGGCACCTTCCACCCCTCGTCGCGCCGCCCCACGCCCGTTGCCGCCACCCACCGGACCTGGGGCACGACCCCGGGCGTGGAGCAGCAGCGCGCCGTCGGCCCCGAGCCGACGCCGGGCCCGCGGCCTGCGGGCCCGGCGCACCCGCCCACCCCCGAGCCGCCCCTCGGGCCAACCCCGACGGCCGACCCGGACCCGACGGCTCACCCGGGCCCGGCCGCCTACGCGGCCCCGGCGGCTCACCAGGGCCCGGACCCGGCCGGCCGCCCGGACCCGGCGGCCCACCCGGCCCAGGTCGCCTACCCGGCAGCGGAGTTCCACCAGGGCCCGGCCAGCCGTCCGGATCTGACGGCCCACCCGGCCCAGGTTCCCTACCCGGCCTCGGCGGCCTACCCGGCCTCGGCGGCCTACCCGGCCTCGGCGGCCTACCCGGCCTCGGCGGCCTACCCGGCCCCGGCGGCCGGCGGGCCGGAGCCGACGCCCCCGGCCGCCCACCCCGTCCCGGCCGCCGCCGGTGCGGCCCGCTCCCCCCGGGAGGCCGACCCGTCCCCCGCCCCCGGCCCCGAACCGGTGGCGGCGGGGCACCCCGGCCGGTGGGTCACCCCCGAGGCCGTGGTGGTGGGCCGCCCGGCGGGGCCGGAGGAGCCGCACTCCGCCCGGCCGGCGTTCCCCTCCGCCCCCGAGCCGGCGTTCCGGGCCGGGCACCCGGAGCGGCCGGAGCCCGTCGGGCCGTCCGGCGCCGCCCTGGCGGCCGATTCCGGGCTGGTGGCGTCGGCCGGTCCGGCCGGGGCCCAGGAGCCGTACCCCGCGTGGTCCGCCCGACCGGCCGACGCGGCCTCGGCGCACAGGACCGCGCCCCCGTCGGGGCCCGTGGCCGTACCGGCGGGCCGCCACACCCACCCCGCGGACCCGCCCTCCGCCCGGGTCGCCGGTACCGAGCCGGTGGTGGGACGCCCGGCCGGCCCGGAAGAGCCGCACCCCGTACGGGCCGTGCGCCCGGCCGACGCCGAGCCCGCGCTCCCGGCCGCGCAACCGGCGGAACCGGAAGCCGTGGCGGCGGTCCGCCCCGTCCGGGCGGCCGACCCGGTGGCGGAGCCGTACGCGGTCCACCCGGCCGACCCGGAGCGGTACCCCGTCCCGGCGGGGCACGCCGACGGGTCCGCCCCCCGGCAGGGCCGGTGGGTCGACGCCGGGTGGCCGCCCGCGCGGGGCGACGTACCGGCGGCCCGCGCCGAGGCGGACACCGAGACCGAGCCCGAAACCGAGACCGAGCCCGAAACCGAGACCGCGGCCGCGACGGCGACGGCGAAGGAGCCCGAGCCCGGGATCCCGCACCCCGCCCCGCAGGGAACCGGCGTTCCCGGCCCCGGCGTGGCCGAGATCGTCGCCCAGGCCGTAGCCCGCGGCATGGACGCGACCCAGGGCGCCCGGGGCGCGAGAGGGGAGGGGGACACGCTGGACATCCCCCTCCTGCGCCCCCCGCACGGCACCGCCGTCACCGACGTCCCCGTCCACCTCCCCTTCCGCGCGCACCACCGTCCCCCCGAGCCCCCGCGGGACCTCCGCCCGGCGGCCCGCCGCCCGGCCGCGCGGCCCCCCGCCGGGCGCCGCGTCCCCCGCGGCGACGACCGGCTCCGCGAGCACCGCGGCCCCGTGCTGCCCGGCTGGATCGCCGTGATCATCGGCGGCCTCGCCCTCTCCGGCTGCACGGCCGTGCTCTGGCGGGCCGGGGTCGTCCCCGCCCCCCTGGTGGCCGCGTTCGGCGCGGCCCCCCGCGCCTACCGCGGACTGCACGCCGCGCACTGGCCCCCGCTCGCCCTCCTCGGGATCGTCGCCCTCCTCGCACTCGGCGGCCTCGGCCGCGCCCGGGCCGGCCACGCCTGGGTGCTCACCCTCTTCGGGCGCTACCGCGGCACGGTCCGCCGTACCGGCCTGACCTGGATCAGCCCGCTCCTGCTGCGCCAGCGGATCGACGTGCGCCTGCGGCACTGGCGCAGCGAGCCCATGCCGGCCGTCGACTCCGGCGGCCTCGCCCTCCAGGTGGTCGTCCAGGTCGTCTGGCAGGTCAAGGACACCGCCCGGGCGACCCTCGCCGTCGAGGACCACACCGACTACCTCGCCGAGCAGGTCGAGTCGGCCATGGCCCGGGTGCTGTCCCAGCTCCCCGCCGACGCCTTCCACGAGGACGCCCCGACCCTGCGCGACGCCGAGGCCGTCGGCGACGCGCTGACCCGGATGCTGGCGGCCGAGACGGAGGCCGTCGGGATCGAGGTGTTCTCGGCACAGCCCACCCGGATCGAGTACGCCCCGGAGGTCGCGGAGGCGATGCGCCGACGCCGGGTCGCCGCGATCGACGCCAAGCACCGGGACGCCGTCCTGACCGCGGTGGTCGACGCGGTGGACGACACCGTCCACCGCCTCACCTCGCGCGGGATCGTCGAGCTCGACGACTACGAGCGCAAGGCTCTGGTGAAGGACCTCACCGTCGCCTTCTACACCGGGCGTGGTGACCAGTAACACGCGTGACGGGCAAACGGGTGGCCGGTTGTGACCGGACCACCCGTTTTCTCATTGGTATAGACATGGCCAACTCCCGTCAATACTGTGGGACTTGGTCTAGACCTGGAGTCATCCCCACGCGCGCGCACGGCTCCCCTTCCCGCCCCCCCCACGTCCAAGGAGCACCATGCGTTCCTTCCGCATGCCCGCACGGCCCGGCCGGGCCGGCGCCGCCGCCCTCGGCGTCGGCCTGCTCGCCGCCGTCACCCTGCTGAGCGCCCCCTCCGCCAGCGGCCACGGCTACACCGACACCCCCATCAGCCGCCAGAAGCTCTGCGCCAACAAGACCGTCGCGGACTGCGGCCCCATCCAGTGGGAGCCCCAGAGCGTCGAGGGCTACAAGGGCTTCCCGGCGGCCGGCCCGGCCGACGGCCAGATATGTTCCGGCGGCCACAGCGAGTTCGCGCAGCTCGACGACCCGCGCGGGGGCAAGTGGCCCGCCACCGGCGTCACCTCCGGCCAGAGCTTCGACTTCCGCTGGCAGTTCACCGCGAACCACTCCACGACCGACTTCAAGTACTACGTCACCAAGAACGGCTGGGACCCCACCAAGCCGCTGACCCGGGCCTCGCTCGACCCCCAGCCCTTCCTCGTCGTGCCCTACAACGGCGGCCGCCCGGACATGACGACCATCCACCGCGGCACCATGCCCGCCGGCAAGAGCGGACGGCACATGATCCTCGCCGTCTGGACCGTCAATGACACCCCGATGGCCTTCTACTCCTGCTCCGACGTTCAGTTCTGACGTAACGTCAGCTAACCTCCGGCGACATGCGGACGACGACTGCTCCCGATGCCGAGGCGCCCGAGACCATCGCGGAGCTCATCGCGCGCCACTGGGGCGACCCCCGGGCCGGGCTGATGTACGGGGCCGACGCGGCCCACGGCGTCCCGCCCGCCGTCCTCAGCCGCCACCGGACCGCCCGGGAGGCCGCCGCCCGCGCCGCGCTCCTCGTCGACCTGCTGCCGCCGGGGGCGGAGCCGCACGTGGGGGTGCTGCTCGACAACACCCCCGAGTTCCCCTTCTGGCTCGGTGCGGCGGCCCTCGCCGGGGCCGCCGTCGCCGGGATCAACCCCACCCGGCGCGGCCCGGAGCTGGCCCGCGACATCCTGCACACCGACTGCCGGATCCTGGTCACCGAGCCCGCCCACCTGCCACTGCTGCGCGGCCTCGACCTGCCCGGCGTACGGATCCTGGTCACCGGCACCGAGTCCTACGCCGCCCTGCTCGCCCCGTACGCGGACGCCGGGCCCGGCGAGGCGACCGTCCGCCCGCCCGGTCCCGGCAGCCGGCTGCTCCTCTACTTCACCTCCGGATCCACCGGAGCCCCCAAGGCCGCGATATGCAGCCAGGGCCGGCTCGCCGCCGCCGGCCACTCCCTGGCCCGCGCCTTCCGGGTGGGCCCGGACGACGTCCACTACGTCTGCATGCCGCTCTTCCACGGCAACGCCGTCATCGCCGACTGGCTCCCCGCCCTCTGCGGCGGGGCCGCCGTCGCCCTGCGCCCCCGCTTCTCGGCCTCCGCCTTCCTGGACGACGTCCGCGCCTACGGGGCCACCTACTTCACCTACGTCGGCCGGGCCGTCCAGTACCTCCTGGCCACCGCCCCCCGCCCCGACGACCGCGCGCACCCCCTGCGCCTCGGCTTCGGCACCGAGGCCGGAGCGGTGGACGCGGCGCGCTTCGCCGAACGCTTCGGGGTCCGCCTGGTGGAGGGCTACGGGGCCACCGAGGGCGGCGCCTCCGTCCAGCGGACCCCGGACACCCCGCAGGGCGCGCTCGGCCGGGCCGCCGCCGGGGACGACCTCGCCGTGATCGACCCGGAGACCGGCCTCGAATGCCCCGCGGCCGTCCTCGACGCCTACGGCCGTCTGACCAACGGCGCCGAGGCCATCGGCGAACTGGTCAACCGCGGCCGCAGCCTCTTCGAGGGCTACTGGCGCAATCCGGCCGCCGAGGCCGCCCGCACCCGCGAGGGCTGGTACTGGACCGGCGACCTCTTCTTCCGGGACCCCGACGGCTTCCTCTACTTCGCCGGCCGCACCGACGACCGGCTGCGGGTCGACAGCGAGAACCTGGCCGCCGCGGTGATCGAGAGCATCCTGGCCCGCTGGGACGCGGCGGCTGCCGTCGCCGTGTACGCCGTCCCGGACGAGGTCGCCGGGGACCAGGTCATGGCCGCCCTGGCGCTGCGCGAGGGGACCTCCTTCGACCCGGACGCCTTCGCGGCCTTCCTCGCCGCCCAGCCGGACCTCGGCACGAAGATGGCCCCGCGCTACCTGCGGGTCCTCGACGCCCTGCCCGTCACCGCCACGAACAAGATCCACCGGGTCGCCCTGCGCCGGGCCGGCTTCCTGCCCCCGCCCGTGGACGCCTCCCGGCCCGCCCCCGTCTGGCACCGCACCGGCGCCGGCTACCGCCCGCTCGACGCGGAGTCCCTGGCCACGCTGCTGGCGGCGTACGAGGACCGGGGGCGCCGGGAGCTGCTGGACCGGGGGTGATGGTTTGGAGCACCCCCCGGGAGCAGGTAGTATTTTCTCTGTCAGCAGGCGCCGCTAGCTCAGTTGGTTAGAGCAGCTGACTCTTAATCAGCGGGTCCGGGGTTCGAGTCCCTGGCGGCGCACCTGAACTTCGGGCGGTTTCCGGTCTCACCGGGAACCGCCCGAAGTGCTTTCCCGGGCTTTTCCGCCCGTCCTCACAGTGCGAGCGACAGCAGCAGCGGCGCGGCTTTCCGGTTCAGGGCGTCGGCGGCGGCCCGCAGCCGGTGGGCGTGCTCGACCGGCATCGACAGGGCCAGGCAGCCCACGGCGGCCCCGGCGGTGATCGGAACGGCCGCGCAGACCGTCCCCACCGCGTACTCCTGCAGGTCCAGCACGGGCACGGTGGCCGGGTGGCTGTCCAGCCTGGAGAAGAGGATCCGCTCGTTCACGATCGTCTTCGAGGTGAGCCGGGCGATCTTGTGACGGGAGAGGTGGTCACGCCGCCCGTCCTGGTCGAGCTGGGTGAGCAGGCACTTGCCGACCGCGCTGGCGTGCGCCGCCGAGCGGAAGTCGACCCACTCGTGCACCTTCGGGGTGCGGGGGCTGTCCGCGAACTGTGTGATGCGGACCTCACCGTCGACGTAACGGCTGATGTAGACGGCCGCGCCGACCGAATCGCGCAGCCGGTCCAGGGTGTCCTGGAGCTTCTCCTGGAGCGCCCGCTGCCGGTCGACGCCGGAGCCGAGCAGCACCAGGGAGTCGCCTATGACGTAGGCCCCGTCGGAGACCTGGAGGACGTACCCCTCGCGCCGCAGCATCAGCAGCATCGGGGCGAGATGGGCCGCGGGCAGGCCGGTCTCGCGCGCGAGCTGCGCGTCGGTCACACCGCCGGTGTGCCGCGAGATCGTTTCGAGCACGCGCAGGGCGTACTGCACCGAATGGAACGGCGCGGTCGGCTCGGGCTTCAGAGCCACGGTCTCCCCCTACCAGGTCGTTACCACTTGCCTCTTCACGATAGCCACCAAAAGGCCCTTCCGGAGCGCCTGTTGGGCAGATTGATGGCTCGATCGGGTCCCTCTGCCTGGCCCTACTCGTCTGGCATATGCCAGTGGCATGCCACTGGCCCACCGCGCCGGGAATGCCGGGGGAGCGCCGACGGTTCGAGTTCTTCGTACGGACGAATCGAACGGGACGGGAGCGACGATGAGCGACACCGGGGATGCGGACCGCGGGACGGGCGGCGGGGCGGGCGGCGGGGACGCGGGCGGCACGGATGCGGTCCGCGGCACCGTACGGGGCGAGGCGCCGGTGCCGCTGTCGGTGCTCGACCTGGTCACCGTCGGCAGCGGCAGCACCGCCGCCGCGTCCCTGCGCACCAGCGTGGAGATCTCCCGGCTCGCGGAATCCCGCGGCTACCACCGCCACTGGGTCGCCGAGCACCACTCCATGCCCGGGGTGGCCAGTTCCTCCCCGGCCGTGATCCTGGCCCACCTCGCCGCCCACACCTCCCGGATCCGGCTCGGCTCCGGCGGGGTCATGCTGCCCAACCACGCCCCGCTCGCGGTGGCCGAACAGTTCGGCACCCTGGAGGCCTTCGCCCCGGGCCGGGTCGACCTCGGGCTCGGCCGGGCGCCCGGCACCGACCCCCGTACGGCGGCGGCGCTGCGCGGGCCCGGACGGCCGGACGAGGCCGCGGACGACTTCCCCCGCCGGCTCGCGGAGCTGACCCGCTTCCTCGACGACGACTTCCCCGACGGCCACCCGTACGCCCGGGTGCACGCCGTGCCCGGCCCGGTGCAGGGCCCGGCCGGCCGGCCGCCGATCTGGCTGCTCGGCTCCTCCGGCTTCAGCGCCCGCCTCGCGGGCGAGCTGGGCCTGCCCTTCGCGTACGCCCACCACTTCTCGGCCGCCGGGACGCTGCCCGCCCTCGACCTCTACCGCCAGAGCTTCCGGCCCTCCGAGGTGCTGGACGCCCCGTACGCCCTCATCGGGGTCTCGGCGCTCGCCGCCGACACCGAGGAGGAGGCCCGCGCCCAGGTGCTCACCGGCGCGCTGTCGATGCTGCGGCTGCGCAGCGGCCGCCCCGGGCTCGTGCCGACGCCGCGGGAGGCGGCCGCGTACCCCTTCACCCCGCTGGAGCGGGAGTTCGTGGACAGCTGGCTGTCCAACATCGTGCACGGCACCCCCGACGAGGTCCGCTCGGGGCTCGACGCCCTGGTGAAGCGGACGGGCGCGGACGAGCTGATGCTGACCGCCAACGCCCACGGCGGGGACGCCCGGCTGCGCTCGTACGGGCTCGTCGCAGATGCGTACGGGATGCCGACCCAGGGGTCGACTCCGGCTTGAGCGCGGGAGAACGGGGTTTGGCTGGTTTGTTGCCGAAACCTTGCCGGAGCATGACCTAAGGCAGCCTTAAACCGCTCGTCACCCGGGGTGGCGGGCGGTTTTTGATGTGCCCTCACCCCTCTGACGAGCGGATTTGTCCGCGCAGTGGTCTAGTCCTTCTTTGGTCCAAACCATTGACTGGGGCGCGGGGTGATCGCTATCACTTCTCTCACCTGAAGCTGATGCTCCCCCCTCCCACCCCCCGGAGGCAGTTCATGCACATCCGTAAACCCCTCATCGCGGCCGCCGCCACGGCCGCGCTGGCAGCCGGAGCGCTGGCCACCTTCGCGGGACTCGGCACCGCCCAGGCGGCCGACGCCTCCGCCACCGCGAGCAGCGGCGGCGTGAAGATCGCCTACTACGACCAGTGGAGCGTGTACGGCAACGCCTTCTACCCCAAGCACCTCGACACCCGGGGCATCGCGGGCAAGCTGGACGTGATCAACTACTCGTTCGGCAACATCCACCCCACCAACCTCACCTGTTTCGAGGCGAACAAGGCGGCGGGCGACGACAACAACCCCAACGCCGGTGACGGCGCGGGCGACTCGTACGCCGATTACCAGAAGTCCTTCAGCGCGGCCGACAGCGTCAGCGGCGTCGCCGACAAGTGGGACCAGCCGATCGTGGGCGTCTTCAACCAGTTCAAGCAGCTGAAGGCGAAGTACCCCCACCTGAAGATCAACATCTCGATCGGCGGCTGGACGTACTCCAAGTACTTCAGCGACGCGGCCAAGACCGACGCCTCCCGCAAGAAGCTGGTCTCCTCCTGCATCGACCAGTACATCAAGGGCAACCTGCCGGTCGACGGCGGCTTCGGCGGCGCCGGCGCGGCGGCCGGGATCTTCGACGGCGTCGACATCGACTGGGAGTACCCCGGTTCCTCCGGCGGCCACCTCGGCAACCACTACGCCCCCGAGGACAAGCAGAACTTCACGCTGCTGCTCAAGGAGTTCCGCGACCAGCTCGACGCCTACGGGCAGGCCAACGGCGGCAAGAAGTACCTGCTGACGGCGGCGCTCCCGGCCGGCCAGGACAAGATCAAGTACATCGAGACGGACAAGATCGGCGCGTACCTCGACTACGCGAACATCATGACGTACGACATGCACGGCGCCTGGGACGGCGACGGCCCGACGTACCACCAGTCCCCGCTGTACTCCCCGGCGGGCGACCCGACCGACCCGATCGCGCCGGGCACCCAGAAGTACAGCATCGACAACGCCATCGACTCCTGGATCGACGGCAACCCGGCCTACGGCATCACCGGCGGCTTCCCCGCCAACAAGCTGACCCTGGGCTACGAGTTCTACTACCGCGGCTGGAAGGGCGTCCCCGCCGGGGCGGCCAACGGCCTCGCGCAGACCGCCACCGGCCCCTCCGGCGCCCGCCCCACCAGCCAGCAGGCCGGCATCGCCAACTACAAGGAGCTCGGCGGGATCGTCGACAACCCGGCGACCACCTTCTGGGACGACCAGGCCAAGGCCGCGTACTTCTACAAGGACGGCGAGTTCTTCACCGGCCTGAACCAGAAGGCCGTCCAGGCCCGGGTCGACTACGGCAAGCAGCGCGGCCTGGCCGGCGCGATGATGTACTCCCTGCTCGGCCTGGACGACAAGACCACCCTGCTCAACCAGATCTCGGACGCCCTCGGCGGCACCACGCAGCCGCCGACCACCCCGCCGACGACGCCTCCCACCACGCCTCCCACGACCCCGCCGACCACCCCGCCGACGACCCCGCCGGCCGGCTGCGGCTCCGTCCCGGCCTACGTCGCCGGCACCGTCTACACCGGCGGCAGCCAGGTCTCGTACGGCGGCCACAAGTGGCAGGCCCAGTGGTGGACGCAGAACGAGACGCCGGGCACCACGGGCCAGTGGGGCGTCTGGAAGGACCTCGGCGCCTGCTGATCTCCCCCCACCCCGCGCCGAGCGACCCGCCGCCCCCCTGCCCGACTCGGGCAGGGGGCGGCGGTGGTCCGGGCCCGGTCAGTGCGCGCCCAGGGGGCCGTGCGCGGGCCAACGGCGTCGGACGGCGGAAGGTCTGTCGAGCCAGAGGGCGGCCGCGGCCCAGAGCTGCACGGCGCAGCCCAGGGTGAGGAGGTACTGGCCGAAGCCGGCCTCACCCCCGAGCACCGTCCAGAAGTAGATCGTCGCCCCCAGGGTCAGCAGGGCCACGGCGCTGTAACTCCAGAGCACTCCGGGCATCCGGGCGACCGCGTGGCCGCTCCAGGCGTAGACGGCGACCGCCACACTGGCGACCGCGCTCACCAGGATGACGGCGCACGCCACCTGGCGGGCACCCCTCCATTCCAGCAGTATGGTGAGCTGCCAGGCCGGGCCGCCCGAGCCCAGGGGAATCGGCAGCACCAGGGTCATGATGACGGCCGCGAGCGTGCACGGCCGCAGCGAGCGGGCATCGGCGTGGTCCGTCCCGCCCGTGACGGCAGCGCGCCGGTCCGGCCCGAGCTGCGCGGCGCCCCACGCCTGGAGCAGGCTGCCCACGACGAAGGCCGGGAAGCCCAGGCCGGCGTCGAAGTCGGCCCGGACGACGGAGGCGGCGAACCACAGCGTCACCATCGCGCAGACGCACACCGCCGCCAGCGCCCGGCACCACCGGCTCAGTGCCGGCCGCCGCAGGGCGGGGGAGCGGCGCAGGACGAGGATGCCGGCCGTGGCGCAGGTGCCGGCGCTCAGGAGCGTCAGCACGAGCATGATCGGGCCCGCCCCTCCCAGCGGCCAGTACCAGTGCGCCGGCGACCCGAGCCACATGGGGAACTCGCGCTTGTCGATCTTCTCGTAGAAGGGCAGGGCCAGCGCCAGCACCATCGCGACGGCCGCGAGCGGGAAGGGCCACGGGTTGAGGGAGGAAGCCGCGGCCACTCGGGTCCCGGCCTTCTTCCGCGCCGCCGCGGCCGTACGCGTCTCCGCCGTCTCCGCCGTCTCCGGCGGCGACGTCTCGTCCGGCCCCTGCTGCTTCTCCGGCTCCTGCTGCTTCTCCGGCTCCTCCGGCTTCTCCGGCTCCTCCGGCTCCTCCGGCTCCTCCGGCTCCTCCGGCTCCTCCGGCTCCTCCGGCTTCCTCAGCGTCTCCGGCTCGGCGCTCCCGGCCTCCGCGGTGGTCCCCGTCCCGGCCTCGGGATCGGCCTCCGTCTCCGTTCCCGTCGCCACGGCGATCGCCAGTTCGCCCGTCACGGTCCGCAGCTGGACCGTCCCCTCGTGCCGCCCCCGCCCCTCCGGCTCCGGCACCAGCTCGATGCCGGTGTCGAGGTACCGGACCTTCAGCCACGGGTCCGTCCTGGCCTCCAGCGTGGCGAGGACGATCGGGGGGCCCGTCACCCGGACGACGGCCGTCTCGGCCGGCCCCACCTCCACCGCCGGGGTGTCGACCCCGGGGGAGGCCAGGGACAGGGCGCGGGAGGCACGCTCGGCCACCCGGCGGCTGTCATCGGCGGCGAGCTCGGACAGTGCCGCGTGGGCGGCGAGCGCCACGCCCACGTCCGCGCCGCACAACAGCGTGCCCAGGTCCTCGACCGACCACAGTTTCCGCTCCCGGCTGTCGGAGCGGACGGCGTCGGCGAGTGGGATCGGGAGGTCCGCGGCGACGGCCCGCCGCCGGCCGGTGTGGGCGATGGGCAGGTCGCCCTGGCTGCCGAACAGCCACAGCTGCGGGGTCTGGTGCGGGGTCCGTTCCCGGATCCGCTCGTTGACGTAGTCCGCCAGCTCGGACATGCCGACCTCTCCGTCGTGGTCGAGGTCGGCCTCACCGGTGCGCAGGCCCTCCACCAGGGCACCCGTGAACAGTGACGGTCCGTCCCCGGCCCCCGGCTTGCCGCCGGACACCGGCTGGTCGCCCTCGAAGGCGTACTCCAGGGCGCTGGAAGCGGTGAAGACCGCGCGTCCGCGCTTGCCGCCGGTGCGTTCCAGGTCGTGGAAGCTCTCCTGGACCTGGACCTGGGAGCCCGCCCGGGTGAGCATCCCCCTCTCGAACGCTCCGGCGTAGCAGCAGTCCAGGAAGAGGACCGCACGCTGGGCGCGGCTCTCCAGCATCAGAGTGCTCACGTACTCGGCCGGTATCGCGGTCGCGGCCAGGCGGGCGCGGTAGGTGTCGGACGCGGCGAGGAAGAGTTTGCCCGCGGCGTTCTTCACCCCGTGGCACGAGAAGTGCAGCAGCAGGGTGTCCTTGGTGGACCTGTCCGCGAAGAAGTCCTCCACCGCGAGGCGCAGTCGCTGGACGGTGGGGTCGGTCAGCACCTCCACGTCGAAATCGCCCACGGAGGTGTCACCGAGCACCTCGGCGAGTCCGGCCGCGTCCTTCGCCGGTGCCCGCAGCGCACCCAGTCCCGCGTCCTCGTACCTGCTGGTCACCACGACCAGCGCATGTCTGCCCGGCCTGGTCATGAGTCCTGCTCCTGCTCCTGCTCCTGCCCCGGCTCGCCGGTGTCCGGCCGGGAGATGCGCGCGATCCACAGGTCGGTCAGGCGTCGCTGCTCCTCGCTGCGGACACCGGTCAGCTCCAGACGGTTTCCGTCGATCTCCAGGACGACGTGGCGTGAGGTGCCGGTGCGTCCGAGCCACTCCCTGACGACACCGACCAGGTTCGACAGCAGCGGCAGCGCGGGCGGCAGGCTCACCAGGAGGACGTTGACCAGATCCGTTGCCGCGCCGCGCGTACCGTCCGGAGCCGGACCGCCGTCCTGACGCGTCACCTGCTCCACGTCCAGCAGGAGCAGGTCCTCGCGCAGGACGTCCACCTCGCGTTGCAGCGACTCCGTCTCGTCGTCCGCGCGGCCGTCCGCATGCCCGACAGTGATCCGTACTCGTCTGGTCACGACTGATCGCCCCGGATGGCTCCCGTTTCGCCCGTCAGTGGCGCGGTACCCCGGTCTCCAGTCTGGCACCACCCGGTCCGGGGCGCACGGCTCAGCCGTCGGCCACGGGGCGGCCGCCGATCATCTCGGCGATGCGGTCGGGCGGGACCGCGCGGGAGTAGAGCCAGCCCTGGCCCGTGTCGCAGCCGACGCGGCGCAGCCGGGCGGCCTGGCCGGCGGTCTCCACGCACTCGGCGGTGACCGTCAGGCCCAGCCGGTGCGCGAGCTGGACCAGGGCCTCCACGATGGTCTCGTCGGCCGGGTTGGGATGGGAGCCCTCCTCGTAGCGGAAGCCCCGTACGAAGGAGCCGTCCAGCTTCAGCACCGACACCGGGAGCCGGCTCAGATAGGCCAGGTTCGAGTACCCGGTGCCGAAGTCGTCGATGGCGATCCGCACGCCCATGTCGCTCAGCGCCTGAAGGGCCTGGAGCGGCCGCCCGGCGGAGCCCATCACGGCCGACTCGGTCAGTTCCAGCTGGAGCAGCTGCGGGGCCAGTCCGGTCTCGGCGAGGATCTCCGCCACGTCGCCGACCAGGTCGGAGTCCCACACCTGGCGCACGGCCACGTTCACCGAGACGAACACCGGCGCGTCGCTGGGCTGTTCGATCTGCCAGCGCCGGGCCTGGCGGCAGGCCGTGCCCAGCACCCACCGGCCCAACTGGACGATGGAGCCGTCCTCTTCGGCGATCCCGATGAACCGATTCGGCGTGAGCGTGCCGAACTGCGGGTGGTTCCAGCGGACCAGGGCCTCCACCCCGCGCACGGCTCCGCTCTCCAGATCCACCAGGGGCTGGTACTCCAGCTCGAACTCGCCCCGCTCCACGGCCGGCCGCAGCGTCGAGGACAGCGCCTGCCGCGTCATGCGGTGCGCGTTGCGCTCCGGGTCGAAGAGGGTCCAGCGGGCCTTGCCGTCCGCCTTCGCCCAGTACAGGGTGGTGTCCGCCGCCTGCATCAGCCCCGTCGCCGAGGTGCCGGCCGCGTCCCGTTCCACCACGCCGATCGACGCGGACACCGACAACCGCTGCCCGGCCAGGTCGAAGGGCTCCTGTACGGCGGCCAGTACGCTCCCCGCCAGGTCCGCGAGCTGCTCGGTGCCGGTGGAGTCCTCGACCAGCAGCGCGAACTCGTCGCCGCCGAGCCGGGCCACGAGGTGCCCGCCCGTGCGCCCGTACCCGGACTGGTCGGCGCACTGCGTCAGCCGGGCCGCGACGGCGGTCAGCAGCCGGTCGCCGACCCGGTGGCCCAGGGTGTCGTTGACGGCCTTGAACCCGTCGAGGTCGAGGTAGCACAGTCCGATCCGGCCGGTGCCGCCCTGCTCGTACGGGGACTCCAGGGCGGCGGAGAGCCGTTCGAAGAACAGGGCCCGGTTGGGCAGCCGGGTCACCGGGTCGTGCATCTGGAGGTGGCGCAGGCGGGCCTGGAGGTCGCGCCGGTCGCTGATGTCGGCGACGGACAGCAGGACGTCCGGGGTGCCGGCCACGGGCCCCAGCGTGACCTCGGTCCACAGCGAGTGCCCGTCGGGGTGTTTGAGGCGGCGCGTGCAGCGCAGCCGGGCCTGGCGTCCGCGCAGCACCTCCTGGTAGGCCTGCCAGGTACGGGCCTCAGCCGCCAGGTCCACCAGGTCGGCGGCGCGCTGCCCGGCGAGCGCGTCCGGCTCGCCGCCCAGCAGCCCGGCGAGGGCGCGGTTGGCGGCGATGACCTCGCCGTCACGGCCGACGAGGGCCATGGCGAGGTGCGCCGCGTCGAAGGCGGCCCGGTAGTCGCGCGGCGAGGCAGGCACCGCGGGGTGACGCTCCGTAAGGGTCGATCGGATGCTGTCGGCCGCCGAACCGGTTCCTTCTGAGGTTGCGCTCACCCTTGGCTCCCGCAGTGTTCGTGAGTGTCCGTGCAGGAAAGTGTGCCGATCATAGAGGCTGCCGGGAGGCCCTATCCAGCGGCGTCGCCGTGCGGGGCGCGGCCCGTCGGCATGATGACGCCCTGCGGACGGTGTGCTGACGGAGCGTCGAGCATGATCCGGGTGATCGTTTCTGCGCGCCTGTGAGCGCGCGAGTGCCGTCATTGATCTCACGTGATCGGACGTGACGTTCCGTAGGCGGGCGCGTCAAGTCGGCGGGTCACCGACTTGCCGTACCGCTCACTCATGTGGGGCAGCGGAACAGGGCATTAGTAAGACAATCGCCTCAAGGTGGATGAGAGGGTACGAATCCACCACCGGAGGTCGATGTGCCGCCACAGCAGACACCCGGGGGAGTGGACCGCTCCCGCATGCGCAGCACGGCCGCCGCCCTCACCTCCCTGACGGCACTCGCCGCGATGTCGCTCGTGGCGGGTCCCGCGGTGGCCGATTCCCGGACCGGCGGACCCTGCGCGCTGACGCGCACGGCCGCGCACCACTCCCTCGGTCTGGACAGCTGGAACCGGGCCTACCCCAAGCCCGAGCGCGAGCTCAACGCGGTGCTGGTCTTCCTCTCCTTCCCCGACCACCGGCCGGCCGTCTCCCCGGCGGACCTGACCTCCGACTACTTCCCGGCGACGAGCGACTTCTTCCAGCGGGCCTCCTACGGCCGGTTCCGCCTGGTCCCGCACCCGCAGGAGCGGTGGGTCCAGATGCCCCGGCCGTCGGCCGCCTACGGGATACGGCGCGACTGGGCCCCCGAGGACCGGGCGGCCTACCTGCGGGACGCGGTCGCCGCCGCCGACCCGCAGGTCGACTTCTCCCGGTACGACGTCGTGTACTTCGTCGCCGACCCGAACGCCCCCGGCGTGGACTCCGACGCCACCAAGGTCGTGAACTTCGACCGCCCGATCACCGCTGACGGCGTGGAGCTGCGGCGGATCGTCACCGTCTTCGAGCACCACCCGCCCGACCGCAACGTGCTGGCCCACGAGACCGGGCACGTCTTCGACCTGCCCGACCTCTACCACCGGCCCACGGACGGCAAGGGCGACTGGGACACCTACGTCGGCGACTGGGACGTCATGGGCAGCCAGTTCGGCATGGCCCCGGACCTGTTCGGCTGGCACAAGTGGAAGCTGGGCTGGCTGGACCCCTCCCAGGTCGACTGCGTGCGCTCCGGTATCTCGCTGCACACCCTCCAGCCGCTCTCGGAGGCCCCGCCGCGCGGCGGCACGGGCGGGACCAGGCTCGCGGTGATCCGCACGGGTCCGGGCAGCGCGATCGCGGTCGAGGCCCGGGGCTCCTCCGGCAACGACGGGGACACCTGCACGGAGGGCGTCCTGGTCTACCGGGTCCGCAACGAGGCGGCCTCCGGCGGCGGCCCGATCGAGGTACTGGACGGGCATCCGCGCACGGAGGCCTGCTGGGACCGCTCGGTCTACCCGCCGCTGGCGGACGCGCCGCTGGAGGTCGGGGAGACGTTCACGGTGCCGGGCGAGCGGATCACGATCGAGGTGGCGGACCGCACGCAGTCCGGCGCGTACACGGTGAAGATCACGACCTGACGGCGGCGGACACGAAGAAGGCCCCCGCTCTGCTGAGCGGGGGCCTTCCTCCGTCTGTGCGCCGCCAGGGACTCGAACCCCGGACCCGCTGATTAAGAGTCAGCTGCTCTAACCAACTGAGCTAGCGGCGCTTGCTGACGAGGTAGACATTAGCATCAGGTCCGGCCGAAGGAAAAATCGATACCGGGCCGGGCGGCGTGCAGGAACGCCCAGAGCAGGGAGTCCGGCCCGGGGAGCCAGGGCCGCCGGGCGTCGGGTGCCACCAGCCAGCGCGACGGCCCGGAGGCGGAGCCGGGGCCGGTGGACAGCGGGGGCACGGTGACGGCGTCCCCGTGGCCGTGGCAGAGCGGGGCCGCCGCGGCCGGGCTCCACTCCTCCCAGGCGAGCAGGGCCGGCAGCCGCTGCGCGGTCCCGGGGGCGGCGAAGAGCAGCATCCGGCCGCGGTGCACGGCGGCGGGCCCGGAGCCGGGACCCCGCTCCCAGAGCAGGTCGAGCATCCGGCGGCCCACCACGAGCGGAACGTTGACGACGTCGAACGCGGTCCCGCAGGGCAGGGCCGCCGGTGCGGCGGGCCGGGCCTGCCAGGCCGCGAGGGTGTTCTCCGGGTGGGCGGAGGCGGAGGCCAGCCAGGCGGCGCCCTGCGGGGTGACCTGGGTGGCGGGCGCGGTGCGCGCGTCGAGGCCTTCGAGTGCGGGGCAGCCTGCGGCCGTCGTCAGGGTCGTCATATGCCAAGGTCTACCGGGCGTAGCCTTCCCGTTCCCGGGAGTTACCGAAAACCGGGACAGGGCGGGCGGGGGTGGAGTATGTTGCGCCGCGCATATGCCAGGGGGCGCGCGGCGACGCCACCCGGAACGCCGCGCGCCCGGCGCCCGCCGGGAAGCGGGGCGCCGGGCACGGTGCGGGGTGCTGTACGGCGGTGCAGGGCGGGCTCAGGCGGTGTCGGGGCCGGCACCGCGCTGGAGGTCCTCGCCGAACTCGATCATCTTGCGCGCGTAGTCCTCGGTCCACTCCGCCGCCTCGGCGATGGCCTGCGGCGAGAGCCGGTCGAAGCGGCGCGGGTCCGCCAGCTGGGCCGCCGCCAGGGCCTGGAACTCCACCGCTCTGTCCTGCGCGGCCCGGAAGGCCAGGGTCAGCTCGGTGGCGCGGGCCAGCAGCTCACGCGGGTCCTCGATCGATTCCAGGTCGAAGAAGTGCTCCGGGTCCGTGGCGGCCTCCGAGGGCTCGAAGAGCAGCGGCGCCGGCCGCAGCCTCCGCTCGGTCCGCTCGGGCTCTGACATGCGTGTCCTCCTGCTGCGCGTACGAAATCCTCCGGGCCACCCTCCATTGTCCAGCGTCGCGCAAGGGTGCCGCCGGTTCAGGCGGCGGCGGGCTCCTTGGCCAGGGCCGCGACGTCCTCGAAGACGCCCGCCAGCTCGCCCGCCAGCCCCTCCGTGGGCTCGAACCCCTCGGCGCCGAGCAGCGCGTTGATGCCCGGAATCGCGACCGAGCGCTCGGCGGGCAGCATGCCGAGCCGGGTCAGGACCGGCAGCAGCATCTCGGCGGCCGGGGCGCCACCCGTGGGGCCCGCGCTGTAGCTGACCAGGCCGACCGGCTTGCCCTGCCACTCGCGGTAGAGGAAATCGATGGCGTTCTTGAAGGGGGCGGTGAAGGAGCCGTTGTACATCGGCAGTACGAACACGAACGCGTCCGCGGAGTCGACGAGCGCGCTCCACTCCTGGGTGTGCGCGTGGGCGTATATCCCGGTGGAGGCGTACTCCGGCTCGTCCAGGAAGGGCAGTGCGATCTCCGCCAGATCCACCGGGGTGACCTCGAAGCCACCGTGCGCGCGGGCCTCGTCGGCGATCCAGCGCGCGAGGGGGCGGCCGCTGGAGGTGGGACGGGTGGCGGCGGAGACGACGTGCAGGCGGGTCATGGTGTGAACTCCCGTTGGGTGGAGGTGTGCTGTGCGCACCGAAGTCTCGCCGCCGGAGCCCCGCCGGGAAAACCGGAACCCCGCGATATGTCACGACGGGCCCCGCCGCACCCGACGTCGCCGCCGCACCCGACGTGTCGCACACCCCTCAGGGCCGCCACCGCACCCGGTGTTCGGCGAGGTGGGCCAGGACCGAGTGGTTCGCCTCCCAGCCGTCCGGGAACTTCACCGTGACGCCCAGCTGGACCGGTTCCGTCGACGGGTGTTCGTCCAGGAGCTCCGCTATGCCCGCGCGGGCCACCACCACGCAGGCGTGCCGGTGGCGGGAGGCCAGGACGCACAGCCGGCCCGTCTCCAGGTGGAACGCCGTCGCGTCGGGGCGGCCCGACAGGGGGTGCAGGACCACCGTGAGGTCGTACTCGCGGCCCTGGAGCCGGTTCGCGGTGTCCACGGTGACCCCGGTGACGCCCAGCGAGGCCAGGGCCGTGCGGACCGCGGCGGCCTGGTCGCGGTGGGCGGTGCCCACGGCGATCCGGTCGGCCGTCAGCGGGGACGGCCGCGGGGACTGCTCGTCGGCGGTCACCGCACCCCGGTCCAGCGCCCGCCGGACCACCAGCGCCACCGCCCCCACCGCCTCCGGATCCGTGCGCGGGGTGTGCCGTGCGGGCAGTTCCAGCAGGCCCCAGCCCGACGCGGCGGCCTCGTCCAGCACCCGGTCGGGGCCCGAACCGTCGCCCGCGACCCCGTACGAGAGCCGTCGCTCGCCCGGACCCGTACCGCTGCGGAACTGGCTGTACGGGTAGAAGGCGCGCGAGACCAGCGGCGCGGCCGTCGCCGGCAGCCGCCACGACACCGGGAGCCGGTGCTGCGGCAGCTGCGGGTTGTGCGCCAGCAGGGTGGACACCGCCGACGCCGAGGGGTCGTAGGACAGGCCCGCCCACTGCTCGGCGCCCACCACGCTGAACGGGTCCAACTGCCCCGGGTCGCCGACGAACAGCGCCCGGTCGAACAGCCCGGCCACGGCCAGCAGCGCGTCGGAGCGCATCTGGTACGCCTCGTCGACGATCGCGTGCTCCCAGGGCTCCGCGTCCTTCACGTACGCCCACTTCGCGGCCGTGGAGATGGTCACCGGCAGCTCCGCCAGGTCCCCGGGCCTGGCGGAGAGGGTGACGGACGGCAGCTCCCGAAGGGCGGGGTCGTACGCGTCACCGTCGCTGCTGTGCAGCCGGCCGACCTTCAGCTCCGGGTCCTTGTCGGCGAGCCGCAGCACCAGGTCGTCGACCTGCGCGTTGGTCTGAGCGACCACCATCAGGCGGCGTCCGGCCGCGGCCAGTTCGCGGGCCGCGCGCACCACGAGCGTCGACTTGCCCGCGCCGGGCGGGGAGTCCACCACCACGCCCCGCTCGGTGCCGTGCAGGGTGTCGCGCAGGATGGCGGCGGTCGCCTCGGCGGCGGCCGCGCCCGGGTCGAAGCCGGTCACAGGAGGTCCTCGTCGGTCACGGAATCGGGCGGCGTCGGGGCGCTCAGGTGGGCCGGCGGTCCGCCGTGCGTCCACGGGGTGTGCTCGGGGTCGGGCAGTCTGGGCCCGCCCCGCGCGTCGTGCTCGAACAGCGTCCAGCACACCCGGTCGCCCTTCTCCGGCACCGAACCCGCCACCGGCTCCCGGCCCGTGCCCATCTTGTCGAGCACGCGCAGCACCAGCTGCCCGTCCTCCTCGTGGCGCACGAACGCGAAGGCCTGCTGGCGCCCGTCGAGCGAGCGGAACACCTTCCCGCCGCCCTCGTCGGCCAGTTGGGGCCGGTCCTCGGTGGCCACCGTCACCAGCGGACGCGGGCGGGGCCGCTTGCCCTCCGTCCACTCCATCACCACTTCGGTGACCTCACCGGCGAAGGCCTCGCCCGCGAGCCGCCGGCCCGCCATCACCAGCGGGTCGTCCAGCGCCTCCTGGGCGTCGAGCCGGACCTGCTCGGTCTCGCGCGTGGCCAGCTTCTGGGCCGCGGTCACCGCGTCGTCGCGGCGCGGCTGCGGGGGCTCGCCCGCCCGGACGCGGTCCCGGTGGCCGGTGAAGGACCACCGGTCGCGGGTCCAGCGTTCCGTGGTGCGCTCGCCCGGCGGCAGGGCGCGCAGCAGGTCGAGCGCCTCCCAGGTCTGCCGCCAGGTGTGCTCCATCTGCGAGGTGACCAGCTCCCGGACCGCCCGCTCGGCTTCCCGTACCCGCTCCCCGGCGCCGGGCCCGTCCGCGGCCGCCGCCGCCCGGGCCGCGTCGAACCGGGTGATCGCCGGGGCGAGCAGCCCGTTGTCGAAGGCCGGGTCGGTGGCCGGGCCGGCCGGCGGGAACAGCAGCCGGCCGTGTCCGTCGCGGCCGAGCTCCACGCGCAGGGCCCACTCGGCCCCCGACGTGCCCTCGGGCGGAGCTATCCAGCCCAGCAGCGATCCGAGGTGCTGGTCCTCCAGGTTGCTCTGGCCGGTGGCCCAGTGCCGTCCCAGCAGCTCGGTGGCGCTGAGCAGCATCGAGGAGCCGGGGACGCGGGAGCGCTCGGCGAGGTGCGTGAACCAGCGGCCCAGCAGCGGCACCCGGGCGGGCGCCGGGTACGGGTTCTCCGGGTCCTCCTCGGCGGTGCGCCGGAACCGCATCGAGCGGCCCAGCAGCCGGACGTACTCCACGCCGGCCCGGCTGGGCACGATGATCTGCGGGGCGTCCACGCACAGTTCGGCCTCGACCTTGGACTTCCGGCCGGTCTCCGGGTCGGTTTCGGTGCGCTCGGCCGGCTCCACGACGTCCGCGTACCCGTCGACGTACGGCATCAGGCGCTCCGCCAGGCCCGCCAGGAACGTCCAGCGCAGGTTGCGGTCGCGCGGCTGCGGGACCACCAGGACCAGCGGGTCGTCCGGGTCGGTGCCCAGCATCGCGCCGAGCGGCGCCCCCGCCTCGCCGGCGGTGGTCAGCGGTACGAGGACCATCGGCCGCTCGCTCAGGTGGCGGTGCCGTACGGTCGCCAGCGGCCGGGCGCGGCCCTCGCGGACGGCCTCCAGCCGGGCCAGGGTGTTCAGCAGGGGCATGCGGGGCCCTCCGGGGCGGGGTGCCGGGACCGGGCGGCGGCGAGTTCCAGCGCCTCCGCGCGCAGCCGGGCCGCCCGGCGCAGCGCGGCGGCGGTGGGGTCGTCCTCGGCTTCGGCGGCTGCGTCGGCGGGGGCCGGGGAGGCGGCCGCGGCGAGGGCGGCCCCGACGGTGGCGAGCCCGCCCAGCTCCCCCCGTACGGAGCGGCCCAGGGCGGCGGGGTCCCCGGCGGCGCGGGACCGCTCGCGGCAGTGGAAGGCCAGCTCGCAGGCGGCCAGGCACTCGGGGGCGTAGGCCGCGCCGACGGCGGAGACGGCCTCGGAGAGTTCCCCGGCGGGCCGGGCCGGGTCGAAGCTGAGGCCCGCCGGCAGGCCGGCGGCCAGTTCCTCGACCCGGGTCAGCCGCTCCATCTGGCGCAGGGTCACCGCCCGTTCGCGGCGCACGTCGACGGGCGCGGCGGTGGGCAGGTTGGAGAAGTCCTTGGGGCAGACGAGCAGCACCCGGTGGCCGACCTCGGCGCCGGGCACCTTCCCGGCGGTCCGCTCCAGGGCGAGCACGTAGACGGCGGCCTGGCGCGCGGCGGCGCCCACCTTCGCGGAGTCGGCGGCCCCGTCGATCATCGGGAACGACTTGATCTCCACCACGCTCCACCGGCCGCCGGGGTCCACCACGACCGCGTCGGGCTCCAGGTAGGCGGGGGTGCCGGCCACCTCCAGCGCCAGCATCGGATGGTCCAGCAGCGTCCACGCCCCCGCGGCGGTGGCCTCGCGCAGGGCCAGCGCCGTCCGGGCGGCGCGCCCCTCCGGTCCGGCGGCGGTCAGGTCGGGCACCCGGGCGTCCGGCCCGGGGGGCTCGGCGGCCCCGCCCAGGAGGGTGTGCGCGAGCCGCAGCAGTTCGGCCCCGCCGTCGGCCTTGACCTTGGCCTCGAAGGAGTTGCCGCGGACGATGGCGAACTGCGACTGGCCGAACGCGGCGGGCGTGCCCAGGGCCGCCGCGAGCGCGCCCTTGTCCACCCCTGCGCCGTCGAGCAGGGCGCGTCTGCCGCATCCGGGGTTGGCCGCGAGCGCGGCCAGGGAGCGGGCGTCGAGCGGCCGGGGCGGCACGGCGGGGCCGCGCAGGTCAGCGAGACGCTGCCGCAGTGTCGTCGTCTGCGCAGGAGCGGCGGGCGGGTAGGAGCTCACGGGCGGAAGTGTCCCATCCGCCACTGACAAGCGTGGACGTACCGTGAAAACCGGCCGGTTGTGCCTCCGGTGGAGGGACCGCGGCGGGGCCGGGTGCGGTGTCCTTCGCCCGGTCAGGTGCGGCGAAAGGTTCCTGCGTCCGGCGGGCGGCGAGGCCGCGTGCGATCGCCAGGCCGGCGCCCATCACGGCGGCCCCGGCGACGGCGTCGAGGAAGTAGTGGTTCGCCGTCCCCATCACCACGACCGCGGTGAGCGCGGGATAGGCCAGGCCCAGCGCCCGTACCAGCGGCCGCCGCGCGTACCGCCACACCACGAGCCCGCACCACAGGGCCCATCCGACGTGCAGGCTCGGCATGGCCGCGTACTGGTTGGTCAGGGAACCGAGTCCGCGCGGGGCGCTCGCCTCGCCGCCCCACCAGCCGTAGGCGCTGTACCGGGCCATGGTGTCCGTGAACCCGTACGGGGCGTCGAGCAGCCGGGGCGGGCAGGTGGGCAGCAGGGTGAAGCCGATCAGACCGAGCAGGGTGGAGGCCACCAGCCAGGTGCGGGCGGTGCGGTAGTGCGCGGGCCGCCGGTGGTAGAGCCAGAGCAGCACGGCGGGGGTGACCAGGTAGTGCAGGGAGGCGTAGACGAAGTCGGCGGGTATGCCGAGCGCGCCGCTGTGCGAGAACAGCCGGTTGAGGGGTCTTTCGAAGTCGACGTGCAGGAATTCCTCGGCGCGCAGGATCGCGAGCCCGTGGCCGACGGCTAGGTCCACGTCGCCCCGGGCGAGGAGACGGCCGCCCGAGTAGGCGCCGTAGACGAGACCCAGGAGCAACAGTTCCGCCCACCAGCGCGTGGGCCAAGGCCGTTTGGTCATGAGGTGTATGACGCTCGTGGGGCGGGCGGAGTTGCCCCGTGTTCACGTCGTGGATGATGGACGGACGACGGAACCGCTGCATCCGGGGCGAACGCCCACGAACCGGGAGAAGAAGATATGGCCCCCCGCATCCTGCTGGCCCGCCACGGCCAGACGGCATGGTCCCGGCTCGGCAAGCACACCGGGCGCACGGACGTGCCCCTGCTGGACGAGGGCAGGCAGGGCGCGAAGCTGCTGGGCGAGCGGCTCGCCGGCGAACCGTGGGCCTCGCTGCGCGGCCTGGAGGTGCGCACCAGCCCGCTCGTCCGCGCGAGCGAGAGCTGTGACCTGGCGGGCTTCGGGCTCCAGGCGGAGCCCTGGGACACGCTCATGGAGTGGGACTACGGGGACTACGAGGGCATGACCCCGGCCGAGATCCAGGCGGTCCGGCCGGGCTGGCTGATCTGGCGCGACGGGGTCCCCGGTGGCGAGTCCGTCGCCGACATCGCGGCGCGGGCGGACGAGGTCGTCGAGTGGGCCCGCTCGGCCGAGCGGGACGTCCTGGTCTTCGCCCACGGCCACGTCCTGCGCACCCTCGCCGCCCGCTGGCTCGGCTTCGAGGCCTCCTTCGGCGCCCGCATCCGCCTGGACCCCACCTCCCTCTCGGTCCTGGGCTGGGCCTACGGGGCCCCCGCGCTGGAGCGCTGGAACGACACGGGCCACCTCGACGGCTGACCGCGCCCCGTCCCCGCGCCCCGGCCCTCACTCCCGCGGCCCTCACTCCCGCGGCCCCGCCGCCGGTCAGGCCTCGGCGTGCCGGGTCAGGAAGGCGCCGACGCGCGGGGAGCGCTGGTGGGGGACCAGGGTGCGGGCCGTGCCCGAGAGCATCGAGCGGATCCGGGTCGACTGGACCTCGGAGAGCAGGTCCAGCACCCGCCCGCCCGCCCAGGCGGCCTCGTCGGGGGCGCCCGCCCGCGCCAGGTCCTCGGCCAGTTCCGCCGTGTAGAGGGCGACGTTCCGCGCGAAGTGGGGGTCCTGGAGGTCGGCCGCCCGCCGGGCGTGGCGCGCCGCGCGGGCGTGCTCCCCGAGCGCCGCCCAGCAGCGGGACTCCAGCGATTCCAGCTCGGCCTCGCCGAAGAAGGACATCCACTCCGGGTCGGCGCCCGACGCGCCCCGCGCGAACTCCGTGTGCGCCCGCGCCAGCGCCTCCTCGCAGGCCCTGCGGTCCGCGAGCCCCGACCAGCCGCCCGCCTCCCTCAGGGCCAGCAGCGACAGCAGCCGGGGGGAGCCCAGCGAGCGGGCCGCGCGCCGGCCCGCCTGGGCGGCCCGTACCGACTCGCGGGGGCGCCCGCAGTCCCGGGCCAGGAAGGCCATGTTGCTGAAGGCGTGCGCCTCCAGGGCCGCGTCCCCCGACACCCGGGCGGTGGCCAGGGCCTCCGCGTAGTGCGAGCGGGCGTCCTCGAAGCGGCCCGAGTCGTGCGCCAGCCATCCCACCGAGACGGCCAGCTCCCCGGCCCCGGCGTGCAGCCGGTCCTCGGTGGACTGGCGGGTGGCCCCCGCGTCCAGCAGTGCGTAGGCGGTCCGCAGGGGCTCCGCCGCCCGCCGGTAGAGGGCGTCCGCCCCGTGCCGGTCGTCCAGCAGCCGGATCTGGCGTACGGCGTCCTCGACGGCGGCGGCCTCGGCCTCGCCCGCGCGGGTGGGGATCCGGCGGGTGTCGCCGAGCAGGGTGAGGCTGAGCGTCGCGGCCGCCACGGTCGCGGAGCCGCCCGCCATGAACGCGCGACGCAGCACGTCGCTCTCCTTGGAACGGTGGACGATGGGGGCGAGGACGGCAGGCTCGGGCACGGCGCGCTGCGCGGAGCGGCCGCGCACCGCCTCGCGCGGGGAGAAGCCGAGGTCGGCCAGGGTGCAGCCGGGGAACATGTGGAGGAAGACGCGCTCGTAGGCGTAGTTGGGGCAGCGGATCTCGCCGGATTCGACCCGGCCGATGTAACGGGCGTCGCAGGAAACCGTTTCGCCGATCTCCCGTGCGGCCCGGCGCACCAGGGCCGCGAACTCGGCGGGGGAGTGCTGCCCGCGCAGCCGCCGGAAGGAGGAGTTGGGTGAGTGGGGGGACGCCGCCATGGACGTGGCCTCTCTGGACAATCTCAGGTGATCCCGGTGGATCCCTGTCGATCTCGCCCCGGAGCGCGGCTCCGGCGCGCATGAAAGTACCGCCGCCGGGGGCCTGTTCATGCGGTGTTTGGCTACAAAACGGATATCTCACCCGCGATCCGCCATGAACTGCCATCCTTTGCGGCGTCTTGCCGCCGCACCCGTTGACGCCGCCGTGCGTTGAACCCATGCGGATACGGATCGAGGAGGGGTTCCCCTTGGTGGAGGCCGGCATGGACAGCACTGCAACGGACACCGCGCACGAGCCCGGCGCGACCCCCCTGCTCCCGGTCCCGGTTCCGGCCGCGGCCCCGGACCTGGTGACCGTGCCCACCCGGCAGGGCCTGGAAGCGGTGGACATCATCCGCCGCGGCGCCGGCCGCTCCGCCCCCGGTACGGGCCCCTGCGCCCCGGGTGTCGGCCCGGTGCTCCACGACGGCTCCGACGACACCCTCGGCTTCCTCGTGCCGCCCGGCACCGCCGACGCGTGGGACCTGCCCGGCAGCGCCTGTACGCAGACCAACGGGCGCGGCATCCGCTTCGGCGACGCCGTCTCGCCGACCTCCGGCGGCACCGGCTGGCTGCTGCCCCCCGACGCCGTGGGCCCGGTCACCGACCCCGAGGTGCTGCGCGCCGCGCTCGGCGAGGCGGCCCGGCTGATCGAGGCGGCGGACAACTGCCGCTGACGCGCCCGAGGTCCTGACCAGCCATAATGGAGGGGTGGCAGGCAAGAGCAAGGGTGGCAGGAGCGGTGGCGGCGCTCCCCGGGGCGGTACTCCCCGGGGCGGCGGGGCGGTCGCCGGGCCGGTGGCGGGGCAGGTGGCCGGCGGGCTGGCGGAGCTGACCCCCGACCGCGAGCGCTCCCGTGCCTGGACCCTGCTGATCGACGGGGCCCCGCAGTCCCACGTCGACCTCGACGACCCCGGTCACCTGGACTTCTCCTACCAGCGCCGGATCGGCCACCTCATCGACCTGATCGCCCCCGCCCGGCAGCCCCTGAACGTGGTGCACCTGGGCGGCGGCGCCTTCACCCTGGCCCGCTACACCGCGGCCGCCCGCCCCCGCTCCACGCAGCAGGTGGTGGAGATCGACGGGGCCCTGGTGGCCTTCGTACGGGAACACCTGCCGCTGGACCCGCAGGCACGGATCCGCGTACGGGCCGTGGACGCGCGGGCGGGACTGGCGAAGGTGCCGGACGGCTGGGCGGACCTGGTCATCGCGGACGTGTTCGGCGGGGCCCGCACCCCGGCGCACCTGACCAGCGCCGAGTTCCTCGACGACGTACGACGGGCACTGAAGCCCACCGGCTGGTACGTGGCCAACCTCGCGGACGGCCCGCCGCTGGCCCACCTGCGGGGTCAGATCGCCACCGCCGCCTCCCGGTTCAGTGAGCTGGCGCTCGCGGCGGACCCGGTGGTGTGGCGGGGGAAACGTTTCGGCAACGCGGTGCTCGTCGCCGCCGACCGGGAGCTGCCCGTGGCGGAGTTCACCCGGCGGGTGGCGAGCGACCCGCACCCCGGCCGGGTCGAGCACGGCCGGGCCCTGGCCGACTTCACCGGCGGGGCGGCCCCGGTGGCGGACGCCTCGGCGGTGGCCTCGCCGGAGCCCCCGCCGTCGGTGTTCCGCTAGGCCGGGGGCGGGTAGGGGGCGGGTGGAGGGAGCGGGCCGGCGGCGGTCCCGGTGGCCTCAGCGGCCCCCAGCGGCCCTGGTGGCCTCAGGGGCCCCGGTTGCCCCGGTGACTTCAGTGGCCTCAGTGGCCTCAGTGGCCTCAGGGGTCGACGATCTCCACCGTCGGCGGGTGGTCGTGCCAGGTGCAGAACACCGACACCTCGCGGCCGTCGCGGGTGAAGGTGACCCGGATCCAGAAGTCCTGCTTCCACACCTGCATCCGCCAGCCCGCCTCCGGCGTCGCCGAGACCAGGCCGGCCGCGGAGGCGCCGAGGTCGAAGACGACCCGCCCGCCGGAGACCGAGTAGCCCTTCACCGTGCCGGAAGCGGAATCCCCCTCGTCCGTCTCGCGGTAAGGGCGTTGCCCGGCCGGCGGCGCGGGCTTCGACTTCGACGGCGCGGCCGACGAGGGGTCGGCCGAGGGGGACGCCGAGGCCGGGGCCGGGGCCGACGCGGAGGTGGAAACGGAGGAGGACGGGGAGGCCGTCGGCCCCTGAGTGGAGGACGACAGCGGTGACCCGGTCAGGGGCTGCGTCGTCAACGGCACGGCGAGCGGCGGATCGTAGGCCGTCCCGGACATGACCGTGTGCACGCCCCACCACGACAGGGTCACGGCGGCCGCGGTCGCCAGTACCCACGCCAGGGCGTGTACAAGTCCTCGTCGCATCAGGGCACATACTGCACCACCCACCACAGAGGTGGCCCGGCACCTCCCCGGGTCCCCCGAATGGACTACGGTGCCGCCATGGCAAGTGTGCTCGTGGTCGAGGACGACCAGTTCGTGCGTTCCGCCCTGATCCGGCACCTGACCGAGGCCTCCCACACCGTGCGGAGCGTCGGCACGGCCCTGGAGGCCCTGCGCGAAGTCGCCCACCACCGCTTCGACGTGGTCATCCTCGACCTCGGCCTGCCCGACCTCGACGGCTCCGAGGCGCTGAAGATGCTGCGCGGCATCACCGACGTGCCCGTCATCATCGCCACCGCCCGCGACGACGAGGCCGAGATCGTCCGGCTGCTCAACGACGGCGCCGACGACTACCTGACCAAACCGTTCTCCGTCGAGCACCTCTCCGCCCGGATGGCCGCCGTGCTGCGCCGCTCCCAGGCCGCCGCCGCCGAACCGCCCTCCCGCGTCCTGCGCGTCGGCGGACTCGCCATCGACCCGCTGCGCCGCCAGGCCGAACTCGACGGCTCCGTACTCGACCTCACCCGACGGGAGTTCGACCTGCTGGCCTTCCTCGCGGGCCGCCCCGGGGTGGTCGTGTCCCGGCGCGAGCTGCTCGCCGAGGTGTGGCAGCAGTCGTACGGGGACGACCAGACCATCGACGTGCACCTGTCCTGGCTGCGCCGCAAACTCGGCGAGACCGCCGCACGACCCCGCTACCTGCACACGCTGCGCGGGGTCGGGGTGAAGCTGGAGCCGCCGCTGTGAGCCGGTTCCGATGAGATGGGCCCTGGTCAAGGTGTGCCTCGCGGTCACCACCATGGTGGTCCTGGCCTTCGCCGTACCCCTGGGACTGGTGGTGCGGGAGATGGCCAGCGACCGGGCCTTCTCCAACGCCGAGCGGCAGGCCGCCACCATGGGGCCGACCCTGTCCATCACCACCGACCCCGTCCAACTGCGCAAGGCCGTCGAGTCCACGCAGATGGGCGCCGCCCGCCGGATGGCCGTCCACGTCCCCGCCATCGGCGGCGCCGCCCCCGTGGACATCGGCGAAGGCTGGGCGGGTGCCCGCGCCGTGGCCGAGACCCGCAGCCTCGGCCGTGCGACCACCGCCCGGGTGACCGGAGGGGGTTCCGCCCTGCTCCAGCCGACCGCCCTGGGCTCCGGCGACATCGCCGTCATCGAGATCCTGGTCCCGGAGAGCGAGGTCAGCAACGGCGTCACCACCGCCTGGCTGGTCCTCGCCGGGGTCGGGCTCGCGCTGGTCGTGGGCTCCGTCGCGGTCGCCGACCGGCTCGGCGCCCGCCTCGTGCGGCCCGCCGAACGGCTCGCGGACGCCGCCCACCAGCTGGGCGACGGACGGCTCGGGGCGCGGGTCCCCGAGGACGGCCCCAAGGAACTGCGCTCGGCGGCCGTCGCGTTCAACGCCATGGCCGACCAGGTCGTGGAACTCCTCGCCAATGAGCGGGAACTGGCCGCCGACCTCTCGCACCGGCTGCGCACCCCCCTGACGGTCCTCCGGCTCAACGCCGCCTCGCTCGGCGACGGCCCGGCCGCCGAACACACCCGGGCGGCCGTGGAGCAGCTGGAGCGGGAGGTCGACACGATCATCCGTACGGCCCGCGAACAGCGCCCCGCCACCCAGGCGGCCGGTTCGGCGGGCGCAGGCTGCGACGCCTCCGAGGTGATCCGCGACCGGATGGCCTTCTGGTCGGCGCTGGCCGAGGACGAGGGCCGCGAGGTCCGGCTGGCGGGCGTGGACCGTACCGTACGCATCCCCGTGGCCCGTCCGGAGCTCGCCGCGGCCCTCGACGCCCTGCTCGGCAACGTCTTCCGGCACACCCCCGAGGGCACCCCCTTCGCGGTGGACGTGCACGACGCCGGTGACGCCGTCATCGTCCTCGTCTCCGACGCCGGACCCGGCATCGCCGACCCGGACGCCGCCCTGCGGCGCGGCAACGACGGCCGCCGCGACGGCTCCACCGGCCTCGGCCTCGACATCGCCCGGCGGGTCGCGGAGTCCACCGGCGGTGACGTCCGGCTGGGGCGCTCCGTACTGGGCGGCACCGAGGTCCGGATCTGGATCGCCCTCGACGGCCGGGCCCGGGGCGACGGCCGCGGACCCGGCGTCCGGCGTGGCCGGCGCAAGCGGCGGGGCAACTGACCGACCCCGGGGGCGCGCCGCGCTCCCGCCCCCGGCCTGAGCCACTGACCGTGGCCGCGCCGAGCGGCCCGTGCCGGACGGGCGGACGGGTGGACGCGCGGACGGGCGGACGGGTGGACCAATGGCGGGTGGGCGGGTGGCGGGTGGGCGGTTGGAATACCGTACGGGCCGGGCGAGTTGAGGCCGCCGGGTGCGCGGGTGCGTCCCCGGGCGGGTCCCGTCCGCTCGCCCCACGTGCTGAAGCCCTCGCCTGATTGGAAACCGCATGCGTTACGCAATCCTCGGCACCGGCGTCGTCGGCCGGACGGTCGCCGCCCGGCTCGACTCCCTGGGCCACGAGGTGGTCATCGGCACCCGCGACCCCGGGGCCACCCTGGCCCGCGCCGAGTACGCCGCCTGGCAGGAGGCGCATCCGAGGATCTCCCTCGCGGACTTCCCCGAGGCAGCCCGGCAGGGCGACACGCTCGTCAACGCCACCGGCGGGAAGGTGAGCGTCGCCGCCCTGACGGAGGCCGAAGCCGCGCACCTGGACGGCAAGATCCTGATCGACATCGCGAACCCGCTGGACTTCTCGAAGGGCTTCCCGCCGAGCCTGGACCCCGTCGACACCGACAGCCTGGGCGAGCTGATCCAGCGGACGTTCCCGCGGCTGCGGGTGGTCAAGACCCTGAACACCATGAACTGCGAGATCATGGTCGACCCGGCCCGGGTGAAGGGCGACCACACCGTCTTCCTCTCCGGCGAGGACGCCGACGCGAAGAAGACCGTGCACGCCCTCCTCTCCTCCTTCGGGTGGCCGGACCGTTCGATCCTCGACCTCGGCGGCATCGAGACCGCCCGCGGTACCGAGATGCTCCTGCCGATCTGGCTCCGGCTGATGGGAGCCCTGGGACACTCGGAGTTCAACTTCCACATCCAGGGAGCCTGACCCGGCGCGCCCCGGTCCGGCCCCGTGGGCGGGGTCTTCCCGGAGTCGGGGAGGCCTCGCCCGGACGGGGGTGCAGATGTTGCCGGGCCCCCCGCCCGCCCGGAACGTGGGGGTGACGGAAGGAGTCACCCCATGAGAGTCATGCTCAGGGCCCATATGGACACGGCCGCCACCAACGAGGGCATCAAGACCGGTGCTCTCCAGCAGGCGATGAAGAAGCTGATGGAGGCCGTCGAGCCGGAGGCGGCCTACTTCGGGCTGCACGAGGGCGTGCGGTCCTGCTGGATGGTTTTCGACCTCCAGGACAGCTCGCGCCTGCCGGCGCTGCTCGATGACCTCTTCACGCAGTTCAACGCCGAGATCGAGGTCGGTCCGGTCATGAACGCCGAGGACCTGGCGAAGGGGCTGGCGGCGGTCGGGGCGAGGTCTTAGGGGGATCGGCGGGGGGCGGCTCGGCTGGTGGCACCGGGGTGACGCGGCGGCGTGGTCGTCGTGGGTGTTGATGTGGGCGTGGGCGTGGGTGCGGGTGCCGGTGTCGCCGGAGCGGACCCGCCCCGAAGCCGCCGCCGCCGACGCGGCTGCCGCCCGGCCCCGCCCCGCACGACACGTCGAGGGCGGTCCGGTGCCGGTACGCCGAGGCCGGCGGGCAGGCCGCCCGGCCCGGTCCCGGGCAGGACGCACGAGGCGCCCCGGAGTCGCGAAGCCCGAGCAGCGGCAGGGTGAACACCGTCCGGCTGCCGATCGTCCACCGCGGCCGACCGGCGAACCGGCGGGAGCGCTGGCCCCCGTATCGGCCGCGCTCCAGGTGGCCCTTGCGGTACGGCCATGGCGAACGGCGGGTCCGGCCCCCCGACCACAGCCGTACGTGTACCGGGCCGCCCGCGCCCGCGCCGGCGGCCCGACCCGAGCACGGTGAGCCTGGCGGCGACCGTGAGGCCCGTCCGTGGCCGACGGCAGCCCGCGGAGCACGGCGGCGACCAGGGCGGCCGGTACGGGGGCGCCGGCGCCGTGGGCGGCGGGCGACGCCGGACGGGGACCGCGCCGGACGTGAGCAGGCCGATTACCGGGCCGCCCTCCGGAAGACCCGTTCGCGGCGCGGTCAGGCGTGGTCCTCGGCGCGCAGCCGCTGCGTCTGGGCCCGTCCGACCTCGGCGGCCCGGTGGAGGTAGTCGGCGATGACCGTCAGCTCGGCATCCGAGTAGCCGTCCAGTACGGCACCGAAGGCGCGGCCCGGGACGTCCCAGGCCGCGCCGATGCGTTCGCGGGCGGCGGGCGCGAGGACGACGAGGGAGCGCCGCCGGTCCTCGGGGTCGGCCCGGCGTTCGACGACCCCGGCCTTCACCAGCCGGTCGACGAGGCGGGTGGCGGAGCCCGAGGTCAGGCCGGTGAGGCGGGCGATGTCGCCGGTGGAGACGGGGCCGGGCTCCGTGTCGAGGAGGGCCACGCACTGCATGTCCGTGGGGTGCAGGCCGACGTGGTCGGCCATGGCCTGGGCGAAGAGGGAGTAGTCGGCGTAGTGCCGCTGGCTCTCGGTGACGATGCGCGCCATCAGCTCGGCGCGGCTCCACTCACCCGAACGGGGGGAATCGGTTGACATCGGCTTCTCCATGGTTGAGATTTATCTGTGTCACGCAGTGAATGTGTGACGCAGAATCTGCACCACGTAACTCTTGCTCACCCTACCCGGGCCCGAAGGCCGTGGCGCCGGCTGCGACAGCGATACGCACGACGACCACCTGACGAACGCATGACGACACGCATGACGACACGTACGGCAATACGGGCAGCACCACGGACCTGCGATCGCAACGACAGCAACAACCCCCATGAATCAGGAGTCCCACCATGTCCCTCCTCGTCACCGGCGGCCGCGGCGCCGTCGCCCGCCACCTCGGCGGTCTCCTTTCGGCCCGCGGGATTTCCCACCGCGTCGGCTCGCGGGAGCGGGACACCCCCGGCGCCGTGCACTGCGACCTCTCCGACCCCGCCACCTTTCCCGCCGCCCTGGCCGGAATCCGGTCCGTCTTCCTCTACGCCGAGGCCTCCGCCGCCGAAGCCTTCGTCGAGGAGGCGGTCTCCGCCGGGGTGGAGCACGTGGTCCTGCTGTCCTCCTCCTCGGTGCTCGGTCCGGATCCGGTCGGGAGTCCACTGTCGGCCGGACACCTCGCCGTCGAGCAGGCCCTCCTCGCGTCCCCGCTGCGCAGCACCCTGCTGCGGCCCGGCTCCTTCGCGAGCAACGCCATCGGCTGGTCCTGGGCACTGAAGTCCGGCCGCCCGGTCCACCTGCCCTACCCGGGCTCCTACGCCGACCCCGTCCACGAGGCCGACATCGCCGAAGCCGCCCTCGCCGTCCTGACCGACCCGGCCCTCGGCGGCCGCGCCCACACCCTGACCGGCCCGCAGGCGCTGACCTTCACCGCGCAGCTCGCCATACTCGGCTCCGTCCTCGGCCGGCCCGTGCCCTTCACCGCCGTCACCCCCGAGGAGTGGAAGGCCGAGGTGGAGGGTTATATACCCGGCCCGTACGCCGACGCCCTCCTCGACTTCTGGGCCGCCTCCGACGGCCTGCCCGTCCCGGTCACCGATGCCGTCGAGCGGCTCACGGGGCATCCCGCCCGTTCCTTCGAGACCTGGGCCCGGGACCACGCCGAGGCCTTCGGGGGCTGAGCGGTACCGACCGCCTTCCAGGGGCGCCGGCGGGCAGGCCGGGAGTAGATTCGCAGCCTGGAGGCAGCGATGAAGGCTCACGGGCGCAGCGGGGGCCGGCCGACGTTGGAGGAGGTCGCACTCAGGGCCGGGGTCGGGCGCGGCACCGTCTCGCGGGTGGTCAACGGCTTGCCCGGGGTCAGCGCGCGGACCAGGGCCGCCGTCGAGGCCGCCGTCGCCGAGCTGGGATACGTACCCCACCGGGCCGCCCGGGCGCTGGCCGCCGACCGTGCCGACGCCGTCGCCCTGGTCGTTCCCGACCCGGAGGCGCCCCTCTTTCCCGGCGGCTCCTTCATCGAGGTCGTGCGCGGGGTCGGCGCCGTCCTGGCCGACACCGACGTGCAGCTGGTGCTGGCCCTGGCGGGCGGCGAGCGGGAGCGCCGCCGTCTGGAAGGGTTCCTCTCCGGGCGGCGGGTCGACGGGGTGCTGCTGGTGGGGCTGGGCTCCGGGGATCCGCTGGCGGAGCTGGCGACACGGCTGGGCATCCCGGCGGTGCTCGGTGGGCGCCGCTCGGCCGCCGAGACGCTGCCGAGCGTGGACTGCGACGACCGGGAGGGCGCCGCCGCGGCCGTGCGCCACCTCCTGGAGCGGGGCCGGCGGGCGATAGCGGCGATCACCGGGCCGCTCGACGCGTACGGGGACCGGTGCCGGCTGGAGGGCTACCGGCAGGCCCTGGCGGCGGCGGGGCGCCCCGTGGACGAGCTGCTGATCTCGGCGGGGAACCCCACCGCGGAGGGCGGCCGGCGGGCCGTGCGCGAACTGCTGGAGCGCCGCCCCGAGCTGGACGCCGTCCTCGCCGCCTCCGACCCGCTGGCGGCCGGGGCGCTGGCCGGGCTGCGCGCGGCCGGCCGTCGGATACCGGGCGACGTGGCGCTGGTCGGCTTCGGCGACTCCGCGACGGCCCGGTACCTGGATCCGGCGCTGACCAGCGTCCGGCAGCCCGGGGAGGAGATGGGCCGGGCCATGGCGCGGCTGCTGCTGGAGCGGATCGCGGGCGGCCGGGGGGCGCCGGGAGCGCCGGGGGAGGGGTCGGTGGTACTGCCGACGCAGCTGGTGGTCCGCGGGTCCTCGTAGGGCGTTCCGGCGGCGGGGAGGGGAATGCAGAAGGCCCCGGTCCGCTTCCGCGTACCGGGGCCTTCCCGCAGGGTGAGTGACGGGACTTGAACCCGCGGCCACCTGGACCACAACCAGGTGCTCTACCAACTGAGCTACACCCACCATGTCCGGTCGCAGAACGACCGGCCGAAGAAAAGGGTACAGGGTCCGGGAGGGTGCTCGCTCCACCCTTTTCCCGCACCCCTCTCCGGGGGGTCCTACTCGCCCGCCACCACGTGCTTGGCGGCGATGGTGCGGGCGGTGTCCGAGTCGGGTCCGGGCTGTGGCACGAAGACCGCCTCCCGGTAGTAGCGCAGCTCGGCGATGGACTCCTTGATGTCCGCGAGCGCCCGGTGGTTGCCGTTCTTCGGCGGGCTGTTGAAGTACGCCCGCGGGTACCAGCGGCGCGCCAGCTCCTTGACCGAGGACACGTCCACGATCCGGTAGTGCAGGTAGCCCTCCAGCGCGGCCATGTCGCGCAGCAGGAATCCGCGGTCGGTGCCGACCGAGTTGCCGCACAGCGGCGCCTTGCGCGGCTCCTTGACGTGCTCGCGCACGTACGCGAGGACCTGGGCCTCGGCGTCGGCCAGGGTGGTGCCGGCGGCCAGCTCGTCGAGCAGACCGGAGGCGGTGTGCATCTCGCGCACCACGTCCGGCATGGTCTCCAGGGCCCGGTCCGGCGGGCGGATCACGATGTCCACGCCTTCGCCGAGCACGTTGAGTTCCGAGTCGGTGACCAGTGCGGCCACCTCGATAAGTGCGTCGTCCGTCAACGAGAGCCCGGTCATCTCGCAGTCGATCCACACCATGCGATCGTTCATGCGCCCCACCTTATGCCGAAGGTCCCCCACATTGGTGCTCGGCCGATGTGGGGGACCTTCGTCAGGCGATGCCGGGAGTGGCCGCTACGCGTGCTCGCGCAGGACCCGTCCCGGGGAGTACAGCTCCGTCACGCTCGGACCGGAGGCGGCCAGGGCCGCCGCCGCCCGCTGGGGCTGCGGCGTGCGCTGGTGCGGCAGCGGACCGCCCGAGAGCTCGGACACCGGGGACACGTCGGCCTGCGGCCGGCGCGCACGGTAGGCGGAGCGGTAGGCGGCCGGGGAGGATCCCAGCTGCCGGCGGAAGTGCCCGCGCAGCGCGACGGGGGAACGGAACCCGCAGCGTCCGGCGACCTCGTCGACCGAGTAGTCGGAGGTCTCCAGCAGCCGCTGTGCCTGGAGCACCCGCTGGGTGATCAGCCACTGGAGCGGAGCGCTGCCGGTGAGCGAGCGGAACCGCCGGTCGAAGGTGCGCCTGCTCATGTAGGCGCGGGCGGCCAGCGTCTCCACGTCGAACTGCTCGTGGAGGTGTTCCAGGGCCCAGGCGACGACCTCGGCGAGCGGGTCGGCGCCGATCTCCTCGGGCAGCGACCGGTCGAGGTAGCGCTCCTGGCCTCCCGTGCGGCGCGGCGGGACGACGAGCCGGCGGGCCAGTGCCCCGGCCGCCTCGCTGCCGTGGTCCGTGCGCACGATGTGCAGGCACAGGTCGATTCCGGCCGCGGTGCCCGCGGACGTCAGCACGTCGCCGTCGTCGACGAACAGCTCGCGCGGGTCGACGTGGACGGACGGGTAGCGCTTGGCCAGCGTCGGCGCGTACATCCAGTGCGTCGTCGCGGGCCGGCCGTCCAGCAGCCCGGCGGCGGCGAGCACGAACGCTCCCGTGCACAGGCCGACGATCCGGGCCCCCTCCTCGTGCGCCAGACGCAGGGCGTCCAGGGCCTCCGGCGGCGGCGGTGAAGTGATGGAGCGCCAGGCCGGAACGACGACCGTGCCTGCCCGGGCGATCGCCTCCAACCCGTACGGCGCGGTCAGTTCGAGTCCGCCGGTGGTCCGCAGCGGACCGTCCTCCCCGGCGCACACGAGCAGTCGATAGCGTGGAACTCCCGCGTCCTGCCGGTCGATGCCGAACACGGAAAGTGGAATGGAACTCTCGAAGATCGGCCCGCCGCTGAACAGCAGCACGGCGACGATCTCCCTGCGGCGACGCCCCGCGAGCTTCCGGCCCGCGTCGGCGACGACTGCGGCGGTGGAATCCTGGCTCATGGCGCTAAGCCCCCCTTGGGTGTCGCGACTCCTTGGTCTGGTCGCACCTGCACGTTTCCCCTCGGCCTTGCACGTGGATCCCCCGCCGTAAATACATGATCGAATCTACTGCGTCCCGTGGTGTCGGCGTGACAAGTTCAGCACGGAGCGCTATGTCGACTTGGCAACTTGGCGAAAAGCATTCGATCAGGAAGCGTTCCACTCCGCTACCCGGGTGGGAAGCTCGCTGTCCGGCCATGGCCAGTACCCGTAGGGCCTCAGCGCCCCCCGAGGCTTGTAGTCGCTGGTGGTAGGGGGGTTGGGGGGACATTCCGGCAAGGGGGGCACACGGTCGGGAAGTTGGCTGAAAACAAGCGGGTGTGTACGTGCGAACCGGTCAGTCGTGAGGGGAGAGGGCGCCGGAACCGTGGCAACCGCGGTGCGAACCGGCCCCGCTGCGGGAGTGCCGGCCCCGGTGGCCCAGCGGAAGCGGATCCTCCGAACGCACCCGCGCGGCGGCCCGTTCCGTCTTCTCCGAGTGCCTCAGCAGCACCCGGCAGGCGGCGGTGACGGCGGCCAGCCCCAGCGTCGCCACGGCGGCCCCGCCGTAGGAGGTGCCGTAGACGACCAGCACGACGGGAACGAGGAGGCAGCTGAAGGCGGCCCAGCGCACCACGTCACCCGCCGGGTCGTCAGGGGCGCGCCCGGCGGACCGCACGGACGGGTGAAGAACGGAGGGCGCGTGAGGCCCGGCTGCGGAGTGGGGGGACGGGAGGGACTGCGTCGGCGGAGCGGGCTGGACGGGCTGGACGGGGTGAACCGGATGGCCGGGCACGGCGTACTCCCTGCGGGCTCTTCCTGGACGGTCGGACGTCTGTCCAACGCCCCGGTGCGCGGCTCGGTCACTGCGCGCACGGGTGGCGCGCGGGCCTCTCGTCACTGGCTGTAGGGGACAGTCGCCATTGCCAAGGCGCCGTCGCTCCGGCATGCTCCCTGGGACGCTCTCCAAGGGCGGCATGCCCTGTGCAGGACAGGAGTGTCGCCGTACCCTGGTGGGTAAGGGCTTGGGAAGATGCTTCCCGGACAGAGCTCCGTCACCCTGCGTCGTCAAAAACCCGCGTCGTCAAAAACCTGCGTCGTCACACACCTGCGTCGTCGAAATCGCCCCTGTCGCTTCCCCCGAGGACTCTTCACCGAGACACCCATGGCCGGTCACGAATTCTCCGAACCCGCGGACCGCAAGCGCAAACCCCTCGCCGATTCCGTATCGAGCGACCTGCGCGCGGTGGAACAGACCCGACTCCCCTGCGACCCGGCCTTCCGGCACGGCGTGGTGGTGGGCTTCGACGGCTCCATGTCCAGTGAGCGAGCCCTCGCGTACGCGATCGGAATGGCCCGGCGCTCGGGCTCCGGTCTGATCATCGTGCACGTGGCCAACCGCCTCCCCACCACCGTGTGGGCGGGCTGCGAGCCACCCGTCTTCGTGGACGTGCCGGACCACCGCACCGAGGTGCTGGGGCTGGAGCTGGCCTGCGCCGACTACCTGTCCGAGGTGCCGTGGATCCTGGTCGAGCGCGGCGGGGACATCTGCCACGAGCTGGAGGAGGTCGGCCGGGAGTACTCGGCCGACGCCATCGTGGTCGGCTCCACGCACGGGATCGTCGGCCGGATCTTCGGCTCGGTGGCGGGCCGGCTGGCCAAGCGGGCGCAGCGACCCGTCGTTGTCATTCCGTAACCCTCTGTACGTCGGTTGTGCGGTTGTGAACCCCCTTGTAAAGGGTAGATAAATGCTGCTGGGACGCAGCAAACAACTGCAGATCGAAGGGAGCCCGCCGTGGACAACGGTGTCTCTGCGGGAAGCACGGCCTCGACTTCGACCCTGGGGAACATCGCCCTGGGGCTCACCCTTCTCGCGTTCGGTATCGGCCACACGGGCGTCGTCAGCGGCGTGACCGTGGCCGACTCCGTGTCGCTCGCCATGTACGTCGGCGGTCTCGCCCTGTTCGTCCTCGGACTCCTCGAATTCCGGGGCGGCAACGGCTTCAACGGCACGGCGTTCGCGGGCCTCGGCGCCTTCTGGTTCACCTGGGCCGGCGGCGCCGACGGAAAGGTTTCGCCGCACGCGGCCGGCCTGTTCCTCGCCCTGTTCGCCCTGCTCGCGCTGACGCTCACCGTGAGCGCGGCGAGCGGACTGTTCGGCCAGGGCGTCTACGCCCTGCTCACCCTCTCCCTGGTGCTCCTCGCGATAGGCGCCTTCGCCGGCGGCGACGGGCTCGGCAAGGCGGCGGGCTGGGTGGCGGCGCTCTCCGGGCTGCTGGCCTGGTACGGGGCCACCGCCGCGCTGGCGCACTGGCCGACGGCGCTCGGCAAGGCCTCCGGCAGCGGCGCGGTCGCCGCAGGCTGAGCGGCCTGGCACCGTACGCGCGAGCGGCCCCCGGGGGATGTCCCCCGGGGGCCGCTTCGTGCGTGCCGTGGTGGTGGCGGTCCGACTACTCGACGGTGACCGACTTCGCCAGGTTGCGCGGCTTGTCGATGTCCCGGCCCAGGGCCAGGGCGGTGTGGTACGCCAGCAGCTGGAGCGGGATGCCCATCAGGATCGGGTCCAGCTCGTCCTCGTTCTTGGGCACGAGGATGGTGTGGTCGGCCTTCTCCTGCTCGCGGTGGGCGACCGCGAGGATGCGGCCGCTGCGGGCCTTGATCTCCTCCAGCGCCGCGCGGTTCTTCTCCAGCAGGTCGTCGTCGGGGACGATCGCGACCGTCGGCATGGCGGGCTCGATGAGGGCGAGCGGGCCGTGCTTGAGCTCGGAGGCCGGGTAGGCCTCGGCGTGGATGTAGGAGATCTCCTTCAGCTTGAGGGAGGCCTCCAGGGCCACCGGGTAGCCGCGCACCCGGCCGATGAACATCATCGACTTGGCCTCGGCGTACTCGGCCGCCAGCTTCTTGATGTCCTCTTCGCCTTCGAGGATCTCCTGGATCTGCGCGGGCAGCTTGCGCAGGCCCTCGATGATCCGCTTGCCGTCGGTGACCGACAGGTCCCGGATCCGGCCCAGGTGCACGGCGAGCAGCGCGAAGGCCGTGACCGTGTTGGTGAAGCACTTGGTGGAGACGACGCAGACCTCCGGGCCGGCGTGCACGTACACGCCGCCGTCGGCCTCGCGGGCGATGGCGGAACCGACCACGTTGACCACGCCGAGGACGCGGGCGCCCTTGCGCTTGAGCTCCTGCACGGCCGCGAGCACGTCGTACGTCTCACCGGACTGGGAGACGGCGATGTAGAGGGTGTCGGGGTCCACGACCGGGTTGCGGTAGCGGAACTCGGAGGCCGGCTCGGCGTCGGCGGGGATCCGGGCCATGCTCTCGATCAGCCCGGCGCCGATCAGGCCCGCGTGGTAGGAGGTGCCGCAGCCCAGGATCTTGACCCGGCGGATGCCGCGGGCCTCGCGCGGGTCGAGGTTCAGGCCGCCCAGGTGCACGGTGTTGAAGCGGTCGTCGATCCGGCCGCGCAGCACGCGGTCGACCGCGTCGGGCTGCTCGGAGATCTCCTTGTGCATGTACGTGTCGTGGCCGCCCATGTCGTAGGACGCGGCCTCCCACTCCACGGTCTCCGGGGTGGAGGTGGTCTTCGTACCGCTGGTGGTGTAGGTGCGGAAGTCGTCGGCCTTGAGGGTGGCCATCTCGCCGTCGTTGAGGGTCACGACCTGGCGGGTGTGGGCGATCAGCGCGGCGACGTCGGAGGCGACGAGCATCTCCTTCTCGCCGATGCCGAGGATGACGGGCGAGCCGTTGCGGGCGACGACGATGCGGTCGGCGAAGTCGGCGTGCATCACGGCGATGCCGTAGGTGCCCTCGATGACCTTGAGCGCCTCGCGGACCTTCTCCTCCAGGCTGTCGGCCTGCGAGCGGGCGATCAGGTGGGTGATCACCTCGGTGTCGGTGTCGGAGACGAAGACGACACCGTCCGCCACCAGCTTCGCGCGCAGCTCGTCGGCGTTGTCGACGATGCCGTTGTGGACGACGGCGACTTTGTTCTCGGGGTCCAGGTGCGGGTGCGAGTTGATGTCGCTCGGGGCGCCGTGGGTGGCCCAGCGGGTGTGGGCGATGCCGGTGGTGCCGGCGAACCGCTTGGGAACGCGGGACTCCAGCTCGCGGACCCGGCCCTTGGCCTTGACCATCTTCAGCGCCGCGGCCTTCGGGCTGTTGACGACGATGCCCGCCGAGTCGTAGCCCCGGTACTCCAGCCGCTGGAGACCCTCCAGCAGCAGCGGTGCCACGTCGCGCTTGCCGATGTAACCCACGATTCCGCACATACGGTCTTGCCCCTCCTGTAGTTCGGTGTCCGTGCCCTGCGCCGTCCCGGTCGTCTCAGCCGTAGACGATGCGGCGCAGCTGCCGGAGCGAGAGCTCCGGGGGCGCCACGGCGCGGTGCGGCAGTTCGGCGGCGATCCGTTCGAAGATCTCCGCGTTGACCGCGCCGCCCGACTGGAGCTCGCGGTGACGACGACGGACGAACTCCTCGGTCGTCTCGTCGAAGTACGCGAGCACGTCGAGCACCACCCGGGCGGCCTCTCCGCGCTGCAGCGCGGTGCTGCGCACCAGGTGGTCGACGAGGTCGTCATGGGACGGGCGGCGGTCGAGCACCTGTAGATATTGACGGTCCACGGGCTGGAACGCAAAGATCCTGCCCGAAATCGGGCAGGATCCTGCTGGTCTGGACCAGGGAATGGGTAATTCCGGTCCGGGTCGGTCAGAAACGACCCAAAATGGCGGCCTTCGCGGCGCTGAACTCCTCGGCGGTCAGGATGCCCGTCCGGTGCAGCTCGCCCAGCTCGCGCAGGCGTCGCAGCAGGGTGTCGTGGTCCACCGGCTCGCCCGCCAGGGCCGCGCGCGCCTCGGGCAGCGGCAGCGCCTCGGGCGCGGGGGCCGGCGCGGGCGCCGCCGGGTGCGGGATCCGCACCGCCACGGCCGCCGCGACCAGCGCCATCAGGGGGTCCTTCTTGAAACCGAAGAGCTCCAGGGTGTGCGGGTCGTACTTGGGCGCGGCCGCCGCCGTGGCGCCCTTCAGGGTGAACCGCAGCCAGCCGTGCTCCAGCCCCCTGGACGGCGTCCACTCCACCGACCGCACGTCGCCGACGCGGAACTCCCGCGGTCCGCCGGAACGCTTCGCCTCCTCCGTCGTCCAGTTCCAGTCCAGCAGCACCCGGTCGCCGTCGAAGGCCGCCGACCCGTCACCCGCGCCGACCGAGATCGGAACGGCGGGCCCCGGCAGCAGGTAGGCGTCCGAGGGGCCGGGATCGACCTGGTCCAGCAGCAGGGCGTTGCGCAGCTCGTCGACGAAGTACTCCGCGACCCCGGTCCGGTCCGGCTCCACCGTCAGGAGATAGGGGTCGGAGGGCTCCGGCAGCCGCCCTCCCGTCACCTGCAGCAGCGGGTCCGCCCCGTCCCGCAGCCGAAGCCGCAGCCGGCCCGCCTTGCGGCCCGGCTCGTGACTGACCCCCGCGACGGCCCGCAGCGGTACGACCACTTCGCCGAGGTGCTGCCGGAGCAGCCCCACCCCCTTGTCGCGGCCCGGCACGATGCGCACCGCGTCCCCGTCGAAGGTCCAAGTGCCGTCCTTCTGGATGATTTCCGCCATGCGGTGATTCTCCCATCGGCAATCCAGGGCCGGTTGGCCTATACCTGGGCGCATGAGAGTCCTGCGACGCGCGCTCGGCACCCTCCTCGCCCTCGGGGCGGTCGTCTCCTGCACCGCGGCCCACGGTGACGACGCCAAGGCCACCCGCCGCCCCGCCGCCCTCGCCCCCTACGAACGGCTCCTGCCCGCGCCCGCCTCCGCGCGGGCCGAAGGCGCCCCGTACGTCTTCGGGGCCGGCACGGTGATCCGTACGGGTGTGGCGGCGCCGGAGGAGGTCCGGCGGGTCGGCGAGCTCCTCGCGGAGCAGCTGCGCGGCCCCGGCGGGCTGCCGCTGCCGGTGGTCGACGGCGAGGACGGGGACGGGGTCCGGCTGCGGCTCGACACCGGGGACGCGGAACTCGGCGCGGAGGGCTACCGGCTGCGCACCACCGCCGCCGGGATCACCCTGACCGCCCGCACCCCGGCCGGGCTCTTCCACGCGGGGCAGACGCTGCGCCAGCTGGTGCCGGTCCGGGGGGCGGGCGGGGTTCCCGGCGGGACGGTGGTGGACGTCCCGCGGTTCGCGTACCGGGGGGCGATGGTGGACGTGGCCCGTCACCACTTCCCGGTGGAGCAGGTGAAGCGGTACGTCGACCAGCTCGCCCAGTACAAGATCAACACCCTGCACCTGCACCTCACGGACGACCAGGGCTGGCGGATCGCGATCGACTCCTGGCCCCGGCTCGCGGAGTACGGGGGCGCGAGCGAGGTCGGCGGCGGGCCCGGCGGCCACTGGACCAAGGAGGAGTACCGGGACCTGGTGGCGTACGCGGCGGAGCGGTACGTGGACGTGGTCCCGGAGGTCGACATGCCCGGCCACGTGAACGCCGCGCTCGCCTCCTACCCGGAGCTGACCTGCGACGGGAAGGCCCCGGAGCGCTACACCGGGATCAAGGTCGGCTTCAGCTCGCTGTGCGTGGGCAAGGAGCGGACCTACGAGTTCATCGACCAGGTCCTCGGCGAGCTCGCGGAGCTGACCCCCGGCCGCTACCTGCACATCGGCGGCGACGAGGCCCGCGCCACCCCGGCGGCGGACTACGCGGCCTTCATGGACCGGGCCCAGCAGGTGGTGGCCCGCCACGGCAAGACGGTGGTGGCCTGGCACCAGCTCGCCTCGGCCCGCCCGGCGCCGGGCGCGGTGCTCCAGTACTGGGGCCACGACAAGACGGCCGCCGCCGAGAAGGCGGCGGTCGTGGCGGCGGGGAAGTCCGGCCACCCGGTGATCCTCTCCCCGGCCGACCACGCCTACCTGGACATGAAGTACGACACGGCGACGAAGCCGGGCCTCGCCTGGGCCGGCTACGTCCCGGTGCGGCGCTCCTACTCCTGGAACCCGGGCTCCTACCTCCCGGGCCTCCCGGAGTCCGCCGTCCTCGGGGTCGAGGCCCCGCTGTGGACGGAGACCGTCGCGACCCGCTCCGACTGGGAACTGCTGGCCTTCCCGCGCGTCCTGGGCCTGGCGGAACTGGGCTGGTCCCCGGCGAGCGCCCTCGACTGGCCGGCGTACCGCGAACGCCTGGCCGCCCAGGCCCCCCGCCTGGAAGCCCAGGACATCACGTACTACCGGGCCCCGGAGGTCCCCTGGGAGTAGCCGGATCGGGCCCGCCGGCGTCCGTGCGACGATCTGACGACGGACGGCAAGAGGTCCGGTTCCTGGTGGGGCCGGACGGGGAGGGGCGGCATGAGCGGCGACGGAGCGGATCTCGGCGTCCCGGAGGCGGCGCCGGTGCGGAGGGCTGAGGGCGTCACGCTCGACGAGGCCGTCGAGGCGGCGAGGCCCTGTCTCGCCCGGGCCTTCGCCCATGAGCCGTGGACGATCGTCCTCCAGCCGGAGCTCAGCGAGGAACTCGACCTGGCCTGGGTCATCCGCTTCGACACGCAGGAGAGCATCGACGCCGCAGACCACTGGATCGGTCCGCTCACCAAGGGGGTTCTCGTCCCGAAGGACGGCGGCGCGGTGCGGTTCCCTCCGTCGCACCTGCCGATGGAGGAGTTCCTGGCCTATGTGCGCCACGGCGGCTGGGAGTCGGCCTCGCTGGCGAGGACCCGTAGCGCCACGCCGTGGCAGCGGGCCCTGGAATGGCTCCTCACCACCTACCAGGGGCGCGTCGAGCTGGCCGGGATCGAGCCGGTCGCCGAGGACGCCGGGACGTGGCTGTTCGCCTGCCGGACCATCGAGCGGCCGGGGTACCCGCGCACGCCCATGCTGACCGCCTCCGTGGTGGTGCCCAAGGACCTGGGACGGCCCTTTCACCCGGCTTCCGACGACCCTTGGACCGATGCCGGGGAGTACACCCGGACCGAGCAGGAACGGGACCCCCAGGTCCAGGCGCGGCGGTTGAACTCGCGCGGATGTGTCGTGACCGTGGCCGCCGCCATCGCCGGGGCGCCGTCGACGCCCCTGCCGTGGCAGCCCGCGCACGAGGCGCCGGGGTGGTGGGAGCTGCTGCTCGAGCGGTACTTCCCGGCCGCCGTGCAGATCCGCTGCGGGAGCTGGGACGAGGTGATCCGGCGGGCCGGGGAGACCGGGCCGGACACCCAGGGCGTCGTGTGGGTGCGCCGGGTGATCCGCGGCGCCGAGGTCAGCGGACACCTGCTGTACGTGCACAACAACAACGGCAGCGTCGTGTTCCTGGACGGCATGACCGGTGGCCTGGCGCGGCTGGACACCGTCGGTGTGCTGGAGCTGGTGTTCGCGCGACTGCGGCCGTAGCCCGGAAGAGCGGCGGGAACCGGGCCGGGCGGCGGAGTCGGGGCGGGCGGGCGACAATGAATGCGCGTTCCTGCGCCCACGGCGACTCGCGCCCGGCGCACGGAGACGTCCGCGCCGAACGTGGCCTGGGTGGTGGGCACGCAGCCCTGGCACGACCCGGTGCGGTGCGGGCCGGGGGTGTTCCCGACCCCGTAGAACTCGTAGAAGGCCCGGCACTCCCCGAAGGGACCGTATTTCGGGGAGTGCCGGGCCGGGGCCGTCAGCGCCGGGCGAAGGGCGCGACGGGGTTCTTGAGGGTGCCGATCAGCTGCAGGGCCGCCGACGGGTCGGCGAGGTCGACCATCTGCTTGTTGTTGCGCAGCTGGAGGCGGTTGAGGCAGGACAGCTGGAACTCGGGCGCGAAGAGGTCGTAGCGCTCGAAGCGGATTGCGAGGGCCGGGACCGAGTCCTGGTAGGCGTGGGCGCAGTCGGCCACGGCCTTCCAGAAGGTGTCCTCCTCGCAGATGCCCTCGGTGGCCAGGATCGGGCCGAGGAAGCGGAAGAAGCAGTCGAAGACGTCCGTGAAGACCGACAGCAGCTTCATGTCCTCCGGGATGTCCGCCCGGACCCGCTCGACCGCGGGCGGCAGGACCGCGTCCGGGTCCATGACCACGATCTCCTCGGCGATGTCCTTGAAGATCGCCCGCTTCACCACGCCGCCCTCGATGACGAGGATCGTGTTCTCGCCGTGCGGCATGTAGGCGAGGTCGTACTGGTAGAAGCAGTGGAGGAGGGGGACGAGGTAGGCCCGGAGGTAGGAGGCCAGCCACTCGGCCGGGGTGAGGCCCGACTCCTCGATCAGGGCGCCGACGAAGGACTTGCCGTCCGCGTCCACGTGCAGGAGGGAGGCCATCGTCGCCAGGCGCTCCTCGCCCCGGACGAAGTTCACCGGGGACTCGCGCCACAGCGCGGCGAGCATCTTGCGGTACGGGGAGTACCGGTCCGTCGCGCGCTCGTACTGGCGGTGGTGGTAGCCGATCGCCGCGCGCTCGCGGATGATCGAGAAGTCGACGGACCGCAGGACCTCGTCGTTCTCGATCAGCTGGTGCAGCCAGTCGTTGATGGCCGGGGTGGCCTCCATGTACGCCGCCGAAAGGCCACGCATGAAGCCCATGTTGAGGACCGAGATGGCGGTCTTCACGTAGTGCTTCGTGGGGGTGGTGGTGTTGAAGAAGGTGCGGATCGACTGCTGCGCGAGGTAGGCGTCGGAGCCCTCGCCCAGCAGGACCAGGCGGCGGTTGGCGATCTCGGCGGCGAAGGTGACCGTGGTCTTGTTCCACCACTGCCAGGGGTGGACGGGCAGCAGGTGGTAGTCCGCGAGGTCCAGGCCGAGGGAGGCCATTTTCGCCGCGAAGAGCGTGAGGGCGTCCTCGCCGAGCTCCTCGCGGACGAAGGCGTCGTGGTCCAGGCCCGCGCCCGCCGTGAAGGTGGAGACGTCCCTGCGGGCGGCGACCCACACCAGGTGGACCGGGCTCGCGGTCTCCGGGGCGTACGAGAGGTACTCGTGCACGCCGAAGCCGAGGCGGCCGTTGTTGGCGACGAAGCAGGGGTGGCCCTCGGTCATGCCGGTCTCGATGTCCTGGAAGGAGGACTTCGCGAGGACGGCGGAGGAGACCTGCGGCTTCGTGTACTTGTAGCCCGAGCCCGCCAGGGTGGAGGAGATCTCCTCCAGGTAGACGGGCAGGACCTCCGCGCTCAGGCCCAGGGTCCGGCGGAGCTCGATGTGGAAGTCGAGGGCGTCCAGGTCGGCCGGCCCGCCGTCGCGGTGGCGGGTGATGGAGGCCTCGTCCACCGACCAGTGGTCCAGCGCGTGGAGGGTCGCGGCGAAGCGGTACTCGACGGTGGCGTCGTCGCTGAGGACCGAGTACAGGCCCGAGTCCAGCAGCTTCGGGGTCAGCAGGCGCTCGTGCGAGAACTCGGCGAGCGCCTTGCGGACCAGGGCGCGGTTCGCGCGGGCCCACAGCTCCGGGGAGAGGTGGGAGATGGCGTCGGACAGGCTCATATCGACTCCTGCTGGGTGGCCTCGAACTGCTCGCGGGTGCAGAAGCTGAGCAGGGCGGTCTTCTCCGGCTTGACGACCTCGCGCTCGGGGACGAAACCGACCGCCTCGTTGAGGGCGTGGACGGCCTTGTTGCGGACGTCGGGCTCGACGACGACGCGGAGGTTCGCCGGGTCGGCGAAGAGCGAGGCCATCACCGTGGTGATCACGGCGCGGGTGAAGCCGCTGACCGGGGTGTCGGTCGGGGCGACCAGGAAGTGCATGCCGACGTCGCCGGGCTCGGGGTCGTACAGGCCGACCAGCTCCAGGCGCGCCGGGTCGTAGCTCTCCATGAGGAAGGCGGGCCGGCCCTCGTGCAGGCCGATGAAGGCCTGGTGGTGCTCGTGCGTGGTGATGCGCACGTACTCGCGCTCCACCTCGGTGAGCGTGGCGTCCTGCATCATCCAGAACGCGGCCTTCGGGTCGGTGACCCAGACGTGCAGCAGTTCCGCGTCGGCGAACGGGTCCAGGGGACGGATCGCGAAGGTCCCGAGGACGGCGTCGGTGCGGGTGAAGAGGATCTCGGCGGTGGTGCTCATGCGTGTGTGCCTTCCGGGGCCGCGAACTGCTGGAACGCGATGGACTTCTCGACCTTGTAGTACTCGCGGCCGAGCAGCTCACCGACGATGTACGCGTTGCGGTACGCGGCCATGCCCAGGTCGGGCGAGGTGATGGAGTGGTTGTGGGTCGTGCCGTTCTGGAGGTAGACGCCCCGGCCGGTCGTGTCCACGCTGTAGTTGCGGCCCGCGTCGAGGCGGCCGCGGCCGTCGAAGTTCAGGCGGTCGCGGACCGGGTCCAGGAATCCGGGGACGACGTACTCGTAGCCGGTGGCGAGCACCAGGCCCTCGGTGGCGAGGGAGAAGTCCCGCTCCTGCTCCTCCTGGCGCAGCCCCAGGGTGTAGGTGCCCGTGGTGGTGTCGTACGCCGTGCCGTTCAGGGAGGTGTTGGTCAGCAGGGTGGTCGGGACGGGGCCCGGCATGCTGATCTTCTTCTGGTAGAGCAGGTCGAAGATCTCGTTGATCAGGTCGCCGTCGATGCCCTTGAAGAGGTTCTTCTGCTGGGTCTCCAGGCGGTAGCGGGTGTCCTCCGGGAGGGCGTGGAAGTAGTCCACGTATTCTGGGGAGGTCATCTCCAGCGTCAGCTTGGTGTATTCGAGGGGGAAGAAGCGGGGGGAGCGGGTGACCCAGTTCAGCTGGTAGCCGTACGAGTCGATCTCGGCGAGGAGGTCGAGGTAGATCTCGGCCGCGCTCTGGCCGGAGCCGATCAGGGTGATCGACTTCTTCTTCTGCAGCTCCGCCTTGTTCTGCATGTAGGCCGAGTTGTGCAGGAAGTCGCCGCCGAGGTCCCCGCAGGCCCGCGGGACGTGGGGCGAGGTGCCGGTGCCCAGGACCAGGCGGCGGGCGAGGTGGGTCTCGCCCTTGTCCGTGTGGACCTCGTAGAGGCCGGCGGCCCCGTCGTAGGTGACCTCGGTGACCGTGGTGGAGTACAGGACGTTGTCGAGCCGGTCGGCGGCCCAGCGGCAGTAGTCGTTGTACTCGGCGCGCAGCGGGTAGAAGTTCTCCCGGATGTAGAAGGAGTACAGCCGGTCCTTGTCCTTCAGGTAGTTCAGGAAGGAGAAGGGCGAGGTCGGGTCGGCGAGGGTGACCAGGTCCGACATGAACGGCGTCTGCAGGTGCGCACCGTCGAGGAACATGCCGGCGTGCCACTCGAAGTGCGGCTTCGACTCGATGAAGAGGCCGTCGAGCTCGTCGATCGGCGCGGTCAGGCAGGCGAGTCCCAGGTTGAAGGGACCGAGGCCGATGCCGATGAAGTCGTGGGGCTTAACGGTGGACGGCAAGGGATTCTCCCAGGAACTGCTCGGCGTGTGCGGCGAGGAGGTCGAGGACGGCCGCGATGTCGGACGTCGTGGTCTGCGGGTTGAGGAGGGTGAACTTCAGGTACTGGCGGCCGTCCACCCTGGTGCCGGCCACGACGGCCTCGCCGGAGGCGAACAGGGCCTTGCGGGCGTGCAGCTGGGCCTCGTCGAGGAGGTCCGCCCGGTACTCGCCGCCGGCGGGGACGTAGCGGAAGACCAGGGTGGAGATCTGCGGGCGGACGACGACCTCGAAGCGCGGGTCGGCCTCGATGACCTCGTAGCCGGCGGCGGCCAGGTCGATGACCTCGTCGAAGAGCGAGCCGAGGCCGTCGGCGCCCATGACGCGCAGGGTCATCCAGAGCTTGAGGGCGTCGAAACGGCGCGTGGTCTGGATCGACTTGTCGACCTGGTTCGGGATCCGCTCCTCGGCCATCCGGCGCGGGTTGAGGTAGTCCGCGTGGTACGTGGCGTGCTTGAGGGTGTCGCGGTCGCGGACCAGCATCGCGCTGGAACTCACCGGCTGGAAGAAGGACTTGTGGTAGTCGACCGTGACCGAGTCGGCGTGCCCGATGCCGTCGAGGAGGTGCCGGCGGGTGGGGGAGACCAGCAGTCCGCAGCCGTAGGCGGCGTCCACGTGCATCCACGCGGAGTGCTCGGAGGTCAGGCGGGCGATCTCGGGGAGCGGGTCGATGGACCCGAAGTCGGTGGTGCCGGCGGTGGCGACGACGGCCATCGGGAAGAGGCCCTCGGCGGCGCAGTTCTCCAGCTCCAGGGCGAGCACCGAGGTGTCCATGCGGCGGTTGCGGTCGACCGGGACGGAGATGACCGCCTCGTAGCCGAGGCCGAGCATGGCGGCCGACTTCTGGACGCTGAAGTGGCTGGCCTCGGAGGTGAAGATGCGCAGCTTCGGCAGCAGTTCGGCCTTGGCGAGCTCGACGCCCCGGTCCAGGGCGCGCTTCATGACGATGCGGCAGGCCTCGTCGCGGGCCAGGAGCAGCGCGTGGAAGTTCGACTGGCTGCCGCCGGAGGTGAAGATGCCGTCGGCGCCCTCGCCGAGGCCGATGCGGCGGGCGGTCCAGTCGATCAGGCGGCGCTCGATGAGCGTGCCGCCGATGGACTGGTCCCAGGTGTCGAGCGAGGAGTTGACGGCCGAGAGGACCGCTTCGCCGACCACCGCGGGGATGACCACCGGGCAGTTGAGGTGGCCCAGGTAGCGGGGGTGGTGGAAGTAGACCGCGTCACGGAGGTAGACGCCTTCGAGCTCGTCGAGCGCGGCCGCGGTGTCGGCCAGCGGGGTGTCGAGGTCGATCGAGGCGATGACCGGGGCGAGCTCGTCGACGGACACGCCGGTGTGGGGTTGTTCCGTGGTCGCGAGTTTGGCGGCGACGCGGTCGACGCCCTCGGTGACGGAGCGCCGGTAGAGGTCCGCGGTCGTCTCGTTCAGCAGATGCGAGCGCATCAACTTTCCTCCGGGCAGGGGGAGAAGCGGGTGGGGTGTAATGATTAGGTTAGCCTAACCTAATCATTCGGCCAAATAGGGAAGGGCCCCGGCGAATGCCGGGGCCCTTCTTCCAAATGCCGTGCGTGGCGCGCGCGTTGCTACAGCTCGGACGCGGGGTCCTCGCTCGCGGCCTTGCCCGCGTACGCCTCGGCGAGCAGCTGCTCCTCGCTCGCGCCGAGGCGCCAGTAGCCGGTGAAGCGCACCGCGCGCCGGTCGACGGAACGTTCCTGCACCAGGTGGCGGCGTACCGCGCGGATGGTGCCGGCCTCGCCCGCGATCCAGGCGTACGGGGCCTCGGCGGCGGGCAGCGCGCTCGCCCGCACCCGCTCCACCACCTCTTCGGTCCGCTCCCGGCCGGCCCCCTTCTCGCGCACGATCCAGGTGACGTCCGCGTCCGCCGGAGCCGGCAGGGCGATCCGGTCGTCCTCGTGCGGGACCTCGAACCACGCCTTCACCCTGGTTCCGGCGGGGAGCCGGTCCAGGATCGCCGCGGCGGCCGGCAGGGCCGTCTCGTCCGCGTACATCAGCACCGCGTCGGTGCCCGCAGGGGGCTGGAAGCGCACGGACTTGTTCTCCGCGACGGCCGGGCCGATCGCCATGATCCGGCGGCCGGTCACCGCCTTGCCCGCCCAGCGGGAGGCCGGGGAGGAGTCCCCGTGCAGGACGAAGTCGATGTCCACCTCGTCCGCGCCGCCGGGCGTGCGCCGCTGCTCGCGCACGGTGTACGAGCGCATCACGGGCCGCTCCTCCTCCGGCATCCCCCGCCACTCGGCGAACCAGGTGTCCTCGGCGGTGGAGGGGAGTTCGGTGTGCTCCCGGTGCTCGGGCGGCAGGAAGAGCGAGAGGCTCTGGTCGAAGCCCCCCGACCGGAATCCGGCGAGGGACTCCCCGCCGAAGGTGACGCGCAGGAACGAGTGGCCGAGGCGCCGCGTGCGCAGGACTTCGAGCGTGAAGAAGCCGAAGTGCGCGGCGGATTCGGTGGCGGTCATGCGGAGGATCCCCCTGGGATTTCGCCGTCGTGGCGGTGGTCAGCTGACCTTCTTGGCGTTCTGGACGGTCTTCGCGAGGTCTTCCAGGATCTGCGCGCACTTCTCGTACGAGTAGATCGGCTCCGTCACGCGCGGGGCGATCTGGCCGGCCTTGACGGCGGGCAGCGCGGCCCAGGTGGGCTTCTCCTTCGTCAGCTGCTCGTTCTGCAGGGTGCCGGTGCGGTTGTCGAGCAGGACGACGTCGGCCTTGTACTTGCCGGCGTTCTCCCAGCTCAGGCTCTCGAAGAAGACGCTGCCCTGGTCGAGGTGGTCCGGGGTCACGAACTCCACGCCGAGGGACTCGAAGTACTTCAGGTCGGCCGAGGTCTTCGGGGTGGAGACGTAGAGGTGGTCCGCGTCGCCCGAGCCGACGAGCACCTTGACGCCCGGGTTGGCCTTGGTGGCCTCGCGGACCTTCGCGGCGGCTGCCTCGAAGCGGGCCTTGGCGTCGACGGTCTTCTGGTTCTTCGGGTCGGCGCCGAGGGACTGGGCGAGCTCCGCCGTGCGGGCGAGGGCCTTGTCCATCGAGGCGTCGCTGCCCGTGGCGATGGCGGCGGCCGGGGCCAGCTTCAGGATCTTGTCCTTGGAGGCCTCGGGGACGTACCAGTACGAGCCGTCCCAGGTGTTGGTCAGCAGCACGTCGGGCCGCAGGGCCGCGTACTTCTCGACGTTGAACTCGTCGTAGACGTTGCCCAGGATCTCGACCTTGGAGATGTCCATGGAGCCGGCCTGCGGGTCCGGCTTGCCGTCGGCGAGCTTGGTCGGGCCGAACACGCCCTTGACCTGGACGCCGTAGTCGTAGAGGGCGGCGGCCGTGCCGGTGAAGGCGACGATGTTCTTCGGCGCGGACTTGGTGCTGACGTCCTTGCCGAGGTCGTCCTTGAACGTCCAGGGGCCGGAAGCCGCCGCGGAGGCGCCGCCCTTGTCGCCCGCGCCGTCCTTCGCCGTGCCGGTGTTGCCGCCGCAGGCGCTGAGCGCCGCGACGAGGCCGAGGGCGCCGCCCGCCGCGACGAAGCCGCGACGGGAGAGGACGGAGGTTCTGGGCTTGGGCATGTCGATGTCCGCTTTCGTACGCGCAGGGGGCGGCCACCGGGGGTGTGACCGTTCGTGGGAAGGTTAGCCTAACCTTGGCCAAAAACAGTAAGGGGACCCTAATTTTCTCGGGTCCCCTTGCCGCTCCCCGCGCGTCGCGGGGGTTCCGTCAGCCGGCGAAGCCCAGCTCACGGGCGATGAGCATGCGCTGCACCTCGCTCGTGCCTTCGCCGATTTCCAGGATCTTGGAGTCCCGCCACATGCGGGCCACGGGGTACTCGTTCATGAAGCCGTAGCCGCCGTGGATCTGCGTGGCGTCACGGGCGTTGTCCACGGCCACGGTCGAGGAGTACAGCTTCGCGATCGCAGCCTCCTTCTTGAACGGCTCCCCGGCCACCAGGCGGGAGGCCGCGTCGCGCCAGCCGATGCGGGCCATGTGCGCGCGCATCTCCATGTCCGCCAGCTTGAACTGGATGGCCTGGTTGTCGCCGATCGCCTTGCCGAAGGCGTGCCGTTCCTTCGCGTACTTGACCGACTCGTCCACACAGCCCTGCGCGAGGCCGGTGGCGAGTGCCGAGATGGCGATGCGGCCCTCGTCCAGGATCCGCAGGAACTGGGCGTATCCGCGGCCCTCGTCGCCGACGAGGTTGGCCAGCGGGACGCGGACGTCGGCGAAGGACAGCTCGCGGGTGTCCGAGGAGTTCCAGCCGACCTTGGAGTAGGGCGCGGCGACCGTGAACCCGGGAGTGCCCGACGGGACGATGATCGAGGAGATCTCCGGACGGCCGTCCGCCTTGCGACCGGTCACGGCGGTGACGGTCACCAGTCCGGTGATGTCCGTACCGGAGTTGGTGATGAAGCACTTCGAGCCGTTGATGACCCACTCGTCGCCGTCCTTGACGGCGGTGGTGCGGGTGCCGCCGGCGTCGCTGCCCGCGCCGGGCTCGGTCAGGCCGAACGCGCCCAGGACCTCCCCGGAGCACATCTTGGGCAGCCACTCCCGCTTCTGCTCCTCGGAGCCGAAGAGGTAGAGCGGCATGGCGCCCAGCGAGACGCCCGCCTCCAGGGTGATGGCGACCGAGGAGTCGACGCGGGCCAGCTCCTCCAGGGCGATGCCGAGGGCGAGGTAGTCGCCGCCCATGCCGCCGTACTCCTCCGGGAAGGGCAGGCCGAACAGGCCCATGCGGCCCATCTCGCGGACGATCTCGTACGGGAACTCGTGGCGCTCGTACAGGTCGCCGATCTTCGGGGCGATGACGTCGTGGGCGAACGCCTCGACGGTGCGGCGGAGTTCCTCGTGCTCGGGGGTGAGCCGGTGGTCGAGGGCCATGATCTTCGTTACTCCTTGTGGGAGAGGGCGCGGACGGTGCGGGAGGGGCTGGGACGGCCCAGCTGTTCGGCCATCCACACGCTCGTGGCGGTGAGGGCGGCCAGGTCGACCCCGGTCTCGATGCCGAGGCCGTCGAGCATCCACACCAGGTCCTCGGTGGCGAGGTTGCCGGTGGCGCTCTTCGCGTACGGGCAGCCGCCGAGGCCGCCCGCGGAGGCGTCGACGGTGGTCACTCCGTGCTGGAGCGCGGCGAGGGTGTTGGACAGCGCCTGGCCGTAGGTGTCGTGGAAGTGCACGCCGATCCGGTCCGTCGGCACGCCCTCCTCGTTGAGCTCGCCGAGGAGGCTTTGGACATGGCCCGGGGTGGCGACGCCGATGGTGTCGCCGAGGCTGAGCTCGTCGCAGCCGAGGTCGAGCAGGGCCTTGGCGACCCGGACCACCTGGTGGACCGGGACCGGGCCCTCCCAGGGGTCGCCGAAGCACATGGAGAGGTAGCCGCGCACGTGCGCGCCGCCCTCCTTGGCACGGGCCACGACGGGCTCGAACATGGTGAGGGACTCGGCGACGGTCCGGTTCAGGTTGCGGGACGCGAAGGTCTCGGTGGCCGAGCCGAACACGGCGATGCGGTCCGCGCCGAGCGCCAGGGCGCGGTCGAGGCCGCGCTCGTTGGGGACGAGGACGGGCAGGTGCACCCCGGCCAGGTCCTGGAGCCGCGGGAAAAGCTCCTCGGCGTCGGCCAGCTGGGGCACCCACTTGGGGTGCACGAAGCTGGTCGCCTCGACGGTCGTCAGGCCGGCGGCGGCGAGGCGGTGGACGAACTCGGCCTTGACGGCGGTGGGTACGGCCGTCTTCTCGTTCTGCAGTCCGTCGCGGGCGCCGACCTCGTGGATGCGGACCCGGGCCGGCAGCCCGGGGGCCGGGACGTTCATGGGCAGTCCGTTCACCGGTCCCCCTCCTCTTCCCCGTCCGGGGTCACGACCGCCAGGACCTGGTCCATGGCGACGGTGGTGCCCGGGGTGACGTCGAGTTCGGTGACGGTGCCGGCGTGCGGGGCGGAGATGACGTGCTCCATCTTCATCGCCTCGACGACCAGCAGGCTCTGGCCCGCCGCCACCTTGTCCCCGACGGCCACCTTGACGACGGTGACGGTGCCGGGCATCGGCGCGGCGAGGGTGTCGGCGCCGGTCCGTCCGGCCCCGCCGAGCAGGGCGGCGACGGGGTCGTGCCGCTGCACGTGCCAGGCGTCGCCGTCGCGGCCGAGCCAGGTCCCCTCCGAGGAGGCGGCGTGGCTGAACCGGTGCGTGACGCCGTCCAGTTCGACGGTGACGAGGTCGCCGGTGCGCGCCACGACCCGGCCCGCGGCGGAGGCGGCGACGCCGTCGCCGTCCGGGGCGAGCAGCAGCTCCGTACCGGGGCCGGACGGGCGGGTGCGGACCTCCACCGGGTCCCGGCCGGGGAGGCGGAAGTGGTGCACCGTCCACGCCGGGGTCCCGCCCAGGCGCCAGCCGTCGGCGGCGTCGAACGGGTCGGCCCAGCCCTGCGGCCGGGCGGGCGGGGCCGCCGCCAGCAGCGCGGCCGCCGCGTACACCTCGGCCGGGACCCCCTCCGGGAGCAGGGCCTGCAGGTCGCGTTCCACCAGGCCCGTGTCCAGGTCCCCGCTGACCACGTCCGGGTGGGCCAGGAGCCTGCGCAGGAAGCCGGTGTTGGTCTGGACGCCCAGGATCACGGTGTCGGCCAGGGCCGCCCGCAGGGAGCGCAGGGCCGAGGCCCGGTCGGGTCCGTACGCGATGACCTTCGACAGCATCGGGTCGTACGTGGAGCCGGTGTCCACGCCGGCCGTCAGCCCGGAGTCGGTGCGCACCGCCCCGCCCTCCGGCTCCGACAGGGCCAGGACCGTACCGCCGGACGGCAGGAAGCCGCGGGCCGGGTCCTCGGCGCAGACGCGGGCCTCGATGGCGTGGCCGGTCAGCCGCACGTCCGCCTGCCCGAACCCGAGGGGAGCCCCCGCCGCCACCCGCAGCTGCTGCTCCACCAGGTCCAGGCCCGTGATCAGCTCGGTCACCGGGTGCTCGACCTGGAGGCGGGTGTTCATCTCCATGAAGTAGTACGAGGACGGGTCCCCGCCCGGCACGATGAACTCCACGGTGCCCGCGCCGACGTACCCGCAACTGCGGGCCGCCTCCACGGCCGCGGCGCCCATCGCCGCGCGGACCTCCTCGTCGAGCAGGACCGAGGGCGCCTCCTCGATGACCTTCTGGTGGCGGCGCTGGAGGGAGCACTCGCGCTCGCCGAGGTGGACCACGTTGCCGTGCGCGTCGGCCAGCACCTGGATCTCGATGTGCCGGGGCCGGTCGACCCACCGCTCGACGAGCAGGGTGTCGTCGCCGAAGGAGGACTTCGCCTCGCGGCGGGCGGCCGCGATCTCCTCGGCCAGCACGGCCGCGTCGCGGACCAGCCGCATGCCCTTGCCGCCGCCGCCCGCGGAGGGCTTCAGCAGGACGGGCATGCCGATGGCCTCGGCCGCGGAGACCAGCTCGGCGTCGGTGAGACCGCTTCCGGAGGAGCCGGGGACCACGGGCACGCCCGCCGCCTTCACCGTCTCCTTGGCCCGGATCTTGTCGCCCATCAGGGAGATGGCGCTCGCGGGCGGGCCGATGAAGGCCAGCCCGGCGTCGGCGCAGGCCCGGGCGAAGCCGGCGTTCTCCGCGAGGAAGCCGTAGCCGGGGTGGACGGCCTCGGCGCCGGTGCGGCGGGCGGCGTCCAGGAGCCGCTCCACCGACAGGTAGCTCTCGGCGGCGGCCGCCGGGCCGATCCGGACGGCCGTGTCGGCCTCCCGTACGTGCCGGGCGTCCGCGTCGGCGTCGCTGAAGACGGCCACGGAGCGGATGCCGAGCTGCCGCAGCGTGCGGATGACCCGTACCGCGATCTCGCCCCGGTTCGCGACCAGAACAGTGCTGAACATCGAAGAGGTCCTCACGTCACATCACGTCACATACGGAAGATGCCGAAAGCGGGGTCGCCCAGCGGGGCGTTCGCGCACGCGGTCAGGGCCAGTCCCAGCACCTGCCGGGTCTCCATCGGGTCGATGACCCCGTCGTCCCACAGCCGGGCGGTGGCGTAGTAGGCGTTGCCCTGTTCCTCGTACTGGGCGCGGACCGGGGCCTTGAAGGCCTCTTCGTCCTCGGCGGGCCACTCCTGGCCCGCGCCCTCGATCTGGTCGCGCTTGACCGTGGCCAGGACGGAGGCGGCCTGCTCCCCGCCCATCACGGAGATCTTGGCATTGGGCCACATCCACAGGAAGCGGGGGCTGTAGGCCCGTCCGCACATCGAGTAGTTGCCCGCGCCGTAGCTGCCGCCGACGACCACCGTGAGCTTGGGGACCCGGGCGCAGGCCACGGCCGTGACCATCTTGGCGCCGTGCTTGGCGATGCCTCCCGCCTCGTAGTCCCGGCCGACCATGAAGCCGGAGATGTTCTGGAGGAAGAGGAGGGGGATGCCGCGCTGGTCGCACAGCTCGATGAAGTGGGCGCCCTTCTGCGCGGACTCGGAGAAGAGGATGCCGTTGTTGGCGATGATCCCGACCGGGTGGCCGTGGATCCGGGCGAAGCCGGTCACCAGGGTCTGGCCGAACTCGGACTTGAACTCCTGGAAGCGGGAGCCGTCGACGATCCGGGAGATGACCTCGCGGGCGTCGTAGGGGGTCCGGGAGTCGACGGGGACCGCGCCGTAGAGCCCGGACGGGTCGACCTTGGGCTCCTCGGGCGCCTCGACCGACCAGGGCAGGGCCCCGCGGTCGGGCAGGGTCGCCACGATGTTCCGTACGATCCGCAGCGCGTGCGCGTCGTCCTCGGCGAGGTGGTCGGTCACTCCCGAGACGCGGGAGTGGACCTCGCCGCCGCCCAGTTCCTCGGCCGTGACGACCTCTCCGGTGGCGGCCTTCACCAGCGGCGGGCCACCGAGGAAGATCGTGCCCTGGCCGCGCACGATGACGGCCTCGTCGCTCATGGCCGGGACGTACGCGCCGCCCGCCGTGCAGGAGCCGAGGACCGCGGCGATCTGCGGGATGCCGGCCCCCGACATGCGGGCCTGGTTGTAGAAGATGCGGCCGAAGTGCTCGCGGTCGGGGAAGACCTCGTCCTGCATGGGCAGGAAGGCGCCGCCGGAGTCGACCAGGTAGAGGCAGGGGAGACGATTCTCCAGGGCCACTTCCTGGGCCCGCAGGTGCTTCTTGACGGTCATCGGGTAGTACGTGCCGCCCTTGACGGTGGCGTCGTTGGCGACGATCACGCACTCACGGCCGCTGACCCGGCCGATGCCCGCGATCACGCCCGCGGCCGGCGCGGCGCCCCCGTACATCCCCTCGGCGGCCAGCGGGGCCAGCTCCAGGAAGGGGGACCCGGGGTCCAGGAGGGCGTCCACGCGGTCGCGGGGAAGCAGCTTCCCGCGGGCGGTGTGGCGGGCGCGGGCCTTCTCCCCGCCGCCGAGCCGGGCCGCGTCGAGCCGGGCGCGGAGGCCCTCGGCGAGCTCGCGGTGGGCGGCCTCATTGGTCCGCCAGGCCTCGGACGCCGGGTCCGCGGCGCTCGTCAGCACTGGTGCCTGCTGCATCGGTCGAGCTCCCTTGCTCGGTGCACGCTTTGTTAATGACCGTTAACGCGTATGCGCCCAGGTTAACGAGCGCTAACGGCCCTGTCTAGAATGGATTCCCATGAGCACCAGAGCCGCCGCCCCCACCCGTCGCGAGCAGATCCTCCGTGAGGCCGCTCGGCTCTTCGCGGAGCGCGGGTTCCACGGCGTGGGAGTGGACGAGATAGGGGCAGCGGTCGGTATCAGCGGCCCCGGTCTGTACCGCCACTTCGCCGGCAAGGACGCCATGCTGGCCGAGCTGCTGGTCGGCATCAGCGAGCGGCTGCTGACGGGCGGCCGGCGGCGGGTCGAGGAGGCCGGCGCGAACCCGCGCGAGGTGCTGACCTCCCTCGTCGAGGGCCACATCGACTTCGCGCTGGACGACCGGGCGCTGATCACCCTCCACGACCGGGAGCTGGACCGGCTGCGCGAGGCGGACCGCAAGCTGGTGCGCCAGCTCCAGCGCCAGTACGTCGAACTGTGGGTGGCCGTCGTACGGGAGCTGCACCCCCAGGTCGGCGAGACGGAGGTACGGGTCTGCGTGCACGCGGTCTTCGGGCTGCTGAACTCCACCCCGCATCTGGCGGTCCTCGGCCGGGACGCGACCGAGTCGCTGCTGCGCAGGCTCGCCGACGGCGCCTTCGGAGCGCTGTCGGGGTGAGGCGGACGTTCCGGCGGCCGAGGCGGAACGGACGGCTCCGGCCGAGCGACGGCAGAATGGGCCGCATGCCGATAGAGACGCCCGTACCCAGCCGCGCCGAACTCGTCGAACACCTCGTCCGTACGCGGATCGCGGGGGAGGTGGCCACCCCGCGCGAGAACAACCTGAGCCACTACCGCAAGCTCGCCAACGGCGACCGCCACTACTGGCTGGGCCTGGAGCTCGGCGACCGCTGGACGGACGAACAGGACGTCCTGGCCGTCATGGCGGAGCGGTGCGGGGTCGTCGACGACCCCGAGCACCGGCACGGCCAGGACACCATCGACCCGGAGCTGACGGTCGCGGGCCTGGACCGGCTGGCCGCCCGGCTGCGCAAGGCCGCCTCCGACCGCCAGCGCGTGCTGCTGGCCACCGGGCACCCGGGCGGGCTGCTCGACGTCCACCGCGCCACCGCCGACGCCCTGCGCGCCGCGGGCTGCGAGATCGTCCGGATCCCGCAGGGGCTGACCGCCGACGAGGGGTCGGTGTGGCAGTTCGCGGACATCGCCGTGCTGGAGCGCGGGGCCACGCTGTGGCACACCCACTCCCCGGCGCCGATGGCCGCGATCCTGGACGGCCTCGCGGCGGAGGGCCGCCCGCAGCCGGACCTGGTCGTCGCCGACCACGGCTGGGCGGGCTGCGCGGCGCAGCGCGGGCTCGACGCCGTCGGGTACGCGGACTGCAACGACCCGGCGCTCTTCCTCGCCGAGGCGGAGGGCACCCTCCAGGTGGCGGTCCCGCTGGACGACCACGTCCGCGACCCCCGCTACTACGACCCGATGGTCGCCTACCTCCTCGCGGCGGCGGGCCTCACCGCCTGACCCCGCCGCCGCCCGGCCGGTCAGGGCCCGGCCGGTCAGGGCACGGCCGGGCCGGTCGGGCCGCCCGGCCAGGCCGGGCCCGTCCGGCCCGGAGGCGGCGCCGGCGCACGCCCGGCCGCCGGCCAGGGCGTCGGGTCGAGGTAGACGTGGCGGATCGCCGGGAAGCGCTCGCGGAGCTGGTCCTCGGCGTCCTCGCAGGCCGCCTCCACCTGGCGGGCCGACGCCAGGTCATGGAAGTCGATCTTCGCGGCGATCAGCACCTCGTCCGGGCCCTGCACCAGGGTCGTCAGCTCCAGCACCCCCTCGATGTGCGGCACCGTCAGCAGCTCCTCGCGGACCTCCTCCCGCATCCCGGCGGGCAGCGGGCGCCCGATCAGGTACCGCGCGTTCGAGCGCCCCAGCCCCCAGGCCACCGCCGCCAGCAGGGCGCCGATCAGCAGCGAGGCCACGCCGTCGTACGCCCCGGATCCCGTCAGCTGCGCCCCCAGCAGGCCGCCCGCCGCCAGTACGAGCCCGATCGGCGCGGCCACCTTCTCCAGCGGGACGGCCTTCACCGCCGTGTCCGGCGTGTGCTCCACGTACGGGCCCAGCGGCGCCCGCATCCGCTCCGCCTCCCCCGTCATCCGCCGCCGGGCCGTCAGCAGCGAGCAGCCCTCCAGCAGGAAGGCGACGGCGAGGACGACGTACGAGACCGTCGGGTCGCCCGGCTCCTCCCCGTGCGCGAGGGTGCGGACGCCGTCGTAGAAGGCGAAGACCGCGCCGCCGGCGAAGGTCGCGACCGAGGCGAGCAGCGCCCGGGCGCAGCGCTCGGACCCGTACCCCCGCGGATGCGCCTCGTCGGCGGGCCGGGCGCCCCGCTTGAGGGCGGTCGGCAGCAGCAGTTCCGTCACCGTGTCGGCCACCGAGTGCGCGGCTTCGGAGAACATCGCGCTGGACCCGCTGACGACTCCGCCGACCGCCTTGGCCACCGCGATCCCGAGGTGGGTGGCGGTGGCGACGACGACGGGGCCGGCGCTTTCGGATTCTTCGGACATGGGGTGACGTTATGTCCGCGACGCGGGCCGGATGCCCAGTGACACCCGCCCCGCCGAATACGTCAGGCCCGCGGTACGCGGACGACGCCCTCCTGGATGACGGTCACCGCGAGACGGCCGTCCTGGGTCCAGATGCGGGCCTGGCCCAGGCCCCGGCCGGCCGCGGCCGAGGGGGACTCCTGGTCGTACAGGAGCCACTCGTCGGCACGGAAGGGCCGGTGGAACCACATGGCGTGGTCCAGCGAGGCGCCGACCACGTCGCCGACCGCCCAGCCGCCCCGGCCGTGCGCGAGCAGCACCGAGTCCAGCAGGGTCATGTCCGAGACGTAAGTGGCCAGGCAGGTGTGCAGGAGCGGATCGGCTCCCTCCAGCTTGCCGGCCGTACGGAACCACACCTGGGAGCGGGGCTCGACCGGCTCGCCGACGCTGCCCCACGGCGGGGTCGTCGCGTACCGCAGGTCCACGGCGGCCCGCGCGTCGATCAGCCGCTCCACCGTGCCCGGGTCCCGGAAGGTCTCCCGGTACGCGGGCAGGGACTCCTCCGCGGTCGGCAGGGTCTCCGGATCCGGGGCGGAGGGCATGACGGCCTGGTGGTCGAGGCCCTCCTCGTACGTCTGGAACGACGCCGAGAGGTGGAAGATCGGCTGCCCGTGCTGGACGGCGACGACCCGGCGCGTGGTGAAGGAGCGCCCGTCGCGGATCCGGTCCACGGAGTAGACGATGGGCGCGCCGGGGTCCCCGGCGCGCAGGAAGTACGAGTGCAGCGAGTGCGCCGTGCGGTCCTCGGGGACGGTGCGCCCGGCCGCGACCAGTGCCTGGGCCGCGACCTGACCGCCGAAGACGCGCGGTACCAGCGCCGAACGGCTGGTACCGCGGAAGATGTTCTCCTCGATCCGCTCAAGGTCGAGCAGATCGAGGAGAGTCGTCAGTGCCTCGTTCATGGGGGAAGGGTAGGACCCTTACAGACCCATCGACTTGGCGATGATCGACTTCATGACCTCGCTGGTGCCGCCGTAGATGCGGTTCACGCGGTTGTCGGCGTACAGACGGGCGATCGGGTACTCGTTCATGTAGCCGTAGCCGCCGTGCAGCTGGAGGCACTTGTCGATGACGCGGTGCGCGACCTCGGTGCAGAACAGCTTCGCGGAGGCGGCCTCGGCGGCGGTCAGCTCGCCGGCGTCCAGGGCCTCCAGGGCGCGGTCGGCGACCGCCTCGGCGGCGTCCACCTCGGCCTGGCAGGAGGCCAGTTCGAACTTGGTGTTCTGGAAGTGCGCGACCGGCTTGCCGAAGACCGTGCGGTCGGTCACGTACTGCTGGGCGAACCGGACGGCGGCCTTGGCCTGCGCGTACGCGCCGAAGGCGATGCCCCAGCGCTCGGAGGGAAGGTTCGCGCCCAGGTAGTAGAAGCCCTTGTTCTCCTCGCCGAGCAGGTCCTCGACCGGCACCTTCACGTCGACGAACGCCAGCTCGGCGGTGTCGGAGGTGCGCAGGCCCAGCTTGTCCAGCTTGCGGCCGATGGAGTAGCCCTCGGACTTGGTGTCCACGGCGAAGAGGGAGATGCCGAAGCGGCGGTCCTGCTCGCCCGGGGCGGAGGTGCGGGCGCAGACGATCACGCGGTCGGCGTGGACGCCACCGGTGATGAAGGTCTTGGAGCCGTTGAGGACGTAGTGCGTGCCGTCCTCGGAGAGCTTGGCGGTGGTCTTCATGCCCGCGACGTCGGAGCCGGTGCCCGGCTCGGTCATCGCGAGGGCCCACATCTCCTCGCCGGAGACGAACTTCGGCAGGTAGCGCTTCTTCTGCTCGTCGGTGGCGAGCATCTTGATGTAGGGCAGGGCGAGCAGCACGTGCACGCCGGAGCCGCCGAAGTTCACGCCGGCGCGCGAGGTCTCCTCGTACAGGACGGCCTCGAACTTGTGGGTGTCCAGGCCCGCGCCGCCGAACTCCTCGGGGACGTTGATCCCGAAGACGCCCAGCTCGCCGAGCTTGTAGTAGAAGTCGCGCGGGGCCTGGCCGGCCTGGAACCACTCGTCGTAGACGGGGACGACCTCGGCCTCGATGAAGGCGCGGATGGTCTCGCGGAACGCCTCGTGGTCCTCGTCGAAAACGGTACGGCGCACAGCCGGCCCCTCTCTGCGGCTGAACCGCCGCCCGCTCTCGCGGGGGTGGTCGTGCGCCGTCGTGGTTGCTCGAATGGTGAAATGCCTAAGCGCTTGCTCAGATTAAGTTACCGGCGGGTTGTTCTCCCTGTCCAGAGTGAGGAGCAGCACGCTGCCGTGCACAGGGCGCGCTGGGCGGGCCGGACCGGCGCGCTCAGTCCGCGGCGGGGCCGAGGTGCTCGGCCAGCACCTGCTGGGTGAGGTGGATCCCGGCGCGCAGCACGGCGTCACGCGCGCCGGGGTGAGCGGCCCGGTGCGCGGCTTCGAGCTCCCGGGCCAGGCGCAGCCGGTCCGCGCAGGGACCGCCCCGCAGGGCCTCGTCCAGCGCCCGGCCGGTCGCCTCGATCAGCGGGGCCATGGCGCGCGCCGACGCGTCGTCGGCGGCGGGCCGGGTCTCCACCTCCCGCGTGAGGAACTGCAGGGCCGGGGCAGTCCGCGCCGCCAGCCGCAGGCGCGGCCACAGCGGGCCCGCCTCGTCGGCCGCATCCCGTCGCGGCGGCAGCAGCAACAGCCGCCCGGTCCCGTGCTCCAGCGCGGCGGACAGTTCGTACGGGCGGTGCCACAGGGCGAAGGCGGCCACGGGGGCGGGGGAGGGGGCGCCGGCCGGAGCGGGGGCGGAGGCGCGGGCGGCGGTCCGCGCGAGGCGGTCGGCGAGGCCGGTGCGGTACTCCTCCAGGCCGCGCGCCGTCTCCCGGTACGGGTCCGGCGGCCAGAGCAGCGGGCCGAGGAGCGCCACGACGGCGATGCCGATCGCGCTCTCCATCAGCCGGGCCAGGGGGTACCCGGGCACCGGCGTGGAGTAGATCACCAGGGCGGTGATGAGCACCTGCTGGTTGGGGGAGCCCCCGTGGCGCAGCAGGTACGTCCCGGCGCAGGCGCACACCAGGAGGACCGGGAACGACAGCGGGCCCGTGGGCAGCCAGTGCAGGACCGCCACGCTCAGCAGTACCCCGACGGCCACCCCGGCCAGGCGCTCCAGGGCCAGCCGGGGCGCCGCGAACACGTCCCCGCGCAGGATCAGGACGGCGGGCAGCGCGGCCGCCACCGGGGCCGTGCTCGTGCCGAGCCACACGCACGCGTACCAGGGCAGGGCGGCACACACGAGCAGCCGGGCCGCCGACGCGAGGCGCCCGCCGGAGGCGCGGCCGTTGCCGCGGCCGCTGCCGCGCACCGGTCCGGACATGCGGAACATGCGGAACATGTCGTGCATGCCGGACATCGTAGGGCGCGGTGGGGCGGCGGCCCTGCGGTCAGCCGTCCCCGCCGGGCGGGGGTCCGGCCGGGGGTTCGGCATGGGTCTTCGGCCCGGGTTCCCAGCGCAGGGCGAACCACAGCTCCATCCGGGTGTCGGGGTCGTCCGGGTCGACGCCCAGCAGCCCGGCGGCGCGGGCGATGCGCTGGCGGACGGTGTTGCGGTGGACGCCTAGGGCGGCCGCGGTGCGGTCCCAGCTGCCGTGGTGCGCGAGCCAGCCCCGGAGGGTGTCCCGCAGGGCGGGGGAGAGGGGGCCGAGCAGGGCCTCGGCGTGCGCCCGCGCCTCGGCCTCGCCGACCAGACCCGCGAGACCCGGCTCGGCGTGCCGGGCCAGCGGGGTCCGGGCCGCCTCCGCGCGCTGCAGTGCCCGGCGCGCCTGGGCCCCGGCCGTGCCCAGCCCGGCGGGCGCGGCGGGGGCGCTCACCCCGAGCCGCCAGCCGGGCTGGGGGGCGGGCTCCCGGTCGGTCAGCAGCCGTACGCCGTCCCCGCGCGGGTCCAGCAGTACGGTGCCCAGCGCGGCGGCCAGCGCCCGCGGGTCCCCGCCGCCCCGGGCGTGCACGGCGTACCAGGGCCCGGGCGAGAGCGCCCCGGCCGGATCGCCGTCCAGCAGGAGCCGGGTCAGGGAAGCGGCCTCGTCCCCCGCCGGGCGGCCCGCGGTGAGCAGGGTCAGCAGCACGGCGGCCACCGAGGCGATGGTGTGGTCCCCGGGGGCGCGGGACGGGGTGGTGAGGGCGAGCGCCCGGCCGCCGCCCACGGCGTACGCCGCCAGGTGCGTGCCGCCGAGGGTGTCGGTGGCCGTCGCGACGCCCCCGGCCGCCACCCGTGCGGCCAGCGCGCCGAGCGCCCCGAGCACGTCCTCCCGCGGCGGCACCCCGGCGTCCACCGTCGCCCCGTACGGCCGGAACCCGCCGCCGGCCGCCCCACCGGGGACGGGCGGTCCGCCCGCGGGGGCGGACTCCGCCGGCGCCGTTCCCGCTCCCGGCGGCGGGGTCAGCAGTGCCGCCCAGCCGTTCAGGCTGGCCGCCAGGCGGGACAGGACCGCCGCCACCGGGTGGGGGCGGGCGGCGGCCGACGCCAGGGACTGCTGCGCGTCGGTCACCCGGCGCAGTTCCCGGGTCCGGGCCTCGGCCATCAGCCGCCAGACCGCCCGGCCGACCGCCGTGAAGGGGGTGCCCGGCGGGACCTCCACCAGCGGCAGTCCGTACCGCTCGCAGGCCTCGGCGAGGGCCGGCGGCACCGTCTCGTGTACCGGGGTGACCCCGAACCCGACCGCGCCCACGCCGGCCCGGACCAGCCGCGCCACGTACTCCGCGGGATCCGCGGGAGCCGCGCCCGCCGGAGCCGCGCCCGCCGGAGCCGCGCCCGCGCCCGCCGCGCCCGCGAGCCCCGCCCCGGCCGTCAGGAGGAGCTCGCCGCCCAGCAGGTAGGGCGACGGGTCGGCCATCTCCGAGGCGTGCACCCCGTACACGTCAGCGTCGGCGGGCCCCGCGAGGAGCCGCAGCCCCAGCTCCCGGTCGGCGGTCAGGGCGGCCAGCGGAACCGGCGGGGTGAGCGGGGCCTCCATGGCTACTCCGTACATATCGGTGCCGAACAGTGGATGAAACGTACACTTCGCGCCCCATCGGCGCCCGCTTACGCTCGAAGGACCGCACCCGTAGGACCACCAGAAGGGCACCCCCCATGAGCACGCAGCCGCGCGGCCCCGTCGACTCCTCCCGCATCCCGCGCTACGCGGGCCCGGCGACCTTCGCCCGGCTGCCCCGCCTCGACGAGGTCGGCTCCGCCGACGTCGCCGTCGTCGGCGTGCCCTTCGACTCCGGTGTCTCCTACCGCCCCGGCGCCCGCTTCGGCGGCAACGCCATCCGCGAGGCCTCCCGCCTCCTGCGCCCGTACAACCCGGCCCAGGACGCCTCCCCCTTCGCCCTCGCGCAGGTCGCGGACGCCGGTGACATCGCGGTGAACCCCTTCAACATCAACGAGGCCGTCGAGACGGTCGAGGCCGCCGCCGACGAGCTCCTCGGCAACGGCTCCCGCCTGATGACCCTCGGCGGCGACCACACCATCGCCCTCCCGCTGCTGCGCTCCGTCGCGAAGAAGCACGGCCCGGTCGCCCTGCTCCACTTCGACGCCCACCTGGACACCTGGGACACCTACTTCGGCGCCGAGTACACGCACGGCACCCCGTTCCGCCGCGCCGTCGAGGAGGGCATCCTCGACACCGAGGCGCTGTCCCACGTCGGCACCCGCGGCCCGCTGTACGGCAAGCAGGACCTGGACGACGACGCCAAGATGGGCTTCGGCATCGTCACCTCGGCGGACGTCTACCGCCGCGGCGCCGACGAGGTTGCCGACCAGCTGCGCCAGCGCATCGGCGACCGTCCCCTCTACATCTCCATCGACATCGACGTGCTCGACCCGGCGCACGCGCCCGGCACCGGCACCCCCGAGGCGGGCGGCATGACCTCCCGCGAGCTCCTGGAGATCATCCGGGGTCTGTCCTCCTGCAACCTCGTTTCCGCCGACGTCGTGGAGGTCGCCCCGGCGTACGATCACGCGGAGATCACCTCGGTCGCGGCCTCGCACACCGCGTACGAGCTCACCACGATCATGAGCCGTCAGATCGCTGCCGCCCGGCAGGGTCGCTGAGCACGACGCGGCGGCGAACGGCGAAGGGCGAAGAAGCACCGTGACGCACGACCACGACCTGGTACTCCGCCCCACCGAGGCCCAGACGGCGGCCGCACTCGCGCCGCCACCGGGCCGCACGGGCGGGGACCTGGTCGTGGAAACGCTGCGCGGACTCGGCGCCACCACCGTCTTCGGCCTCCCCGGCCAGCACGCGCTCGCCCTCTTCGACGCGGTCGGCCGCTCCGACCTGCGTCTCGTGGGCCTGCGTACGGAGAACAACGCGGGCTTCGCCGCCGACGGCTACGGCCGCCTCACCGGCGAGGCCGTTCCGCTGCTCCTCTCCACGGGGCCGGGCGCCCTGATGTCCCTGCCGGCCCTCGCCGAGGCGGCGGCGGCCTCCGCCCCCGTCCTCGCGATCTCCTCCCAGGTCCCGTCCCCGGGCCTGGGCGGAGGCCGGCGGGGCCACCTGCACGAGCTGCGCGACCAGTCCGCCTCCTTCCGGGACGTGGTCAAGTCCGTCCACACCGCCCGGACCCCGTCCCAGATCCCGTCCGTCATCGCGGCGGCCTGGGAATCGGCCCTCACGGTCCCGTTCGGCCCGGTGTGGGTGGAGATCCCGGAGGACGTGCTCCGCGCGGAAACGGTCATCCCGCAGGTCACGGGCATGGACGCGACCCCGCACGAACTGCCCCCGCGCCCCGAGCTCACGGCCCTCGCCGCGCACTGGCTCTCCCACGCCTCCCGCCCGGTGGTCATCGCGGGCGGCGGAGTGATCCGCGCGGACGCGGCGGGCAAGCTCAGGCAGCTCGCGGAACTGCTCAATGCCCCGGTCGTCACCACCTTCGGCGGCAAGGGCGCCTTCCCCTGGACGCACCCGCTGTCCCTCCGGTCCTGGCTGGAGGACCGCCACACCACGGACTTCCTGGAGGACGCGGACGTCGTCCTGGTCGTCGGCTCCGGCCTCGGGGAACTCTCCTCGAACTACCACACGTTCTTCCCCACGGGCCGGGTCGTCCAGATCGAGGCCGACCTCGGCAAGCTGGAGTCCAACCACCCCGCCCTCGGTATCCACGCCGACGCCCGCCTCGCCCTCCAGGCCCTCCTGGAAACGGTGACCCCCCGGGAGGACCCGGGCGCCCCGGAGCGGGTCGCGTCCCTGCTCGCCGCGGTCTCGGACCGCCTCGCCGCCCAGGACCTCACCCTGGAGCAGGAGATCCTGACCTCGGTCCGCGCGGCCCTCCCGCCCCGATCCCCGTCCTTCTGGGACATGACGATCCTGTCCTACTGGGCCTGGTCCGCCTTCGACCCCGGGCACCCGAACACCATGCACTCCGCCCAGGGCGCCGGAGGCCTCGGCTACGCCTTCCCGGCGGCCCTCGGAGCGGCCGTCGCGGAGCCGGGCACCCCGGTCCTCGCGGTGTCGGGCGACGGCGGCGCCATGTACTCGATCGCCGACCTGGCCACCGCCCGCCAGCACGACCTCGACGTCACCTGGCTGATCGTCGACGACGGCGGATACGGCATCCTGCGCGAGTACGGCTGCGCCACCGGCACCGACCTCACCCGTCCCGACTTCGCCGCCCTGGCCGCCTCCTTCGGCGTCCCGGCGACGGTCACCACCCCGGAAGCCCTCCGGGCGGACCTCACCCAGGCCCTCAAGACCCCGGGCCCGTCGGTGGTCGTCCTCCCGGCCACCCTGAAGATGTTCGCCCCGACCCACCTCTGAGGTCCTTTGCCCCGCTCCGGTGACCCCTATGCTCGATATGCGGCGGCCGTACTGGGCACCAATTCCAAGAAGGACACCGTCAACGCGGCGCTCCAGGAAGTCGCGCGCAGGCACAAGCGGCTCGCCGCGCTCGACCGGCTCGCGGACATGGGCGCGAGGGGGGACTTCGACGTCCTCCTGGACAAGGGCGCATACCGCCGAAGAGTCATGTGACCTTCCTGATCGACGGCCCATGCCCGACACCGTCCACGTGCGCGCCCGTGCCGTGCAGCGGCTGCTCACCGACCGGGGTGGGCACCGCAGCGCGGGCGCGGTCGACCTGCTCGCGGCGGCCACCGCCGAACTCACGGGTCTCACCCTGCTGCACCACGACCGCGATTTCGAGACGATCGCGCGCAGCACCGGGCAGCCCACCCGCCGGGTGGGTGGTCGCTGACGCGCCGGGCTGCCCCGAGCCCCGCTCGACACCCGGTCGGATCAAGCTCGCGCGCCGCCCCCGTACGGCCGTGCGATTGTTGCGGCGGGATGAAATCCGCCGGTCGGAGCGTTGGGGTGGCGGCAGGACAGGACCTACGGGGAGGTATCACGTGACGGCGGCCGGCGGGAAACAGGGCTGGGGCAGGCGGCTGACCGCCTACACCTGGCGGTACAGGCGCAACGTGCTGCTCGCGCTGGGGTCCTCGCTGGCCGGCATGGCCGTCATGGCCCTCGTACCGCTCGTCACCCGCGTGATCATCGACGACGTCGTCGGGAACAAGACCGAGGACATGGCCCCCTGGGCCGGCCTGTTCATAGGCGCCGCCCTGCTCGTGTACGTCATGACCTACATACGCAGGTACTACGGCGGCCGCCTCGCCCTCGACGTCCAGCACGACCTGCGCACCGACATGTACGACACGATCGCCCGCCTCGACGGGCGGCGTCAGGACGAGCTGTCCACCGGACAGGTCGTCGGCCGGGCCACCAGCGACCTCCAGCTGATCCAGGGCCTGCTGTTCATGCTCCCCATGACCATCGGGAACTTCCTCCTCTTCGGGATATCCCTCGGCGTCATGCTCTGGCTGTCCCCGCTGCTGACCCTGGTCGCCCTGCTGATGGCCCCCGCGCTCTGGTTCATCGCCAAGCGCAGCCGCAAGAAGCTCTTCCCCGCCACCTGGTACGCCCAGGCACAGGCCGCCGCCGTGGCCACCGTCGTCGACGGCGCCGTGACCGGCGTCCGCGTCGTCAAGGGCTTCGGGCAGGAGGAGCAGGAGACCGGCAAGCTCCGCGAGGCCGGCCGCAGGCTGTTCGGCGGCCGGATGCGCGCCATCCGGCTCAACTCCCGCTACACCCCCGCCCTCCAGGCCGTTCCCGCCCTCGGGCAGGTCGCGATGCTGGCCCTCGGCGGCTGGATGGCCACCCGGGGACAGGTCACCCTCGGCACCTTCGTCGCCTTCTCCACCTACCTCGCCCAGCTCGTCGGCCCCGTCCGCATGCTCGCCATGATCCTCACCGTCGCCCAGCAGGCCCGCGCCGGCGCCGAGCGGGTCTTCGAGCTCATCGACACCGAGCCCGTGATCCGCGAGGGCACCCGCGAGCTGCCCGCCGACGCCCCGGCCACCGTCGAGTTCGACGACGTCCGCTTCGGCTACGACCCCGAGCGGCCCGTCCTCGACGGGTTCTCGCTCACCATCGCCGAGGGCGAGACCGTCGCCGTCGTGGGCTCCTCCGGCAGCGGCAAGTCGACCGTGGCCCTGCTCCTGCCCCGCTTCTACGACGCCGACCACGGCGCCGTCCGCGTCGGCGGCCACGACGTCCGCGAGCTGACCTACGACTCCCTGCGCGCCGCCATCGGCCTGGTGCCCGAGGACTCCTTCCTCTTCTCCGACACCATCCGCGCCAACATCGCCTTCGGCCGCCCCGACGCCTCCGACGAGGAGGTCCGTGCCGCCGCCCGCGCCGCCCAGGCCGAGGGCTTCGTCGAGGCCCTCGCCGCCGGGTTCGACACCCGCGTCGGCGAACAGGGCCTCACCCTCTCCGGCGGCCAGCGCCAGCGCATCGCGCTCGCCCGCGCCATCCTCACCGACCCCCGGCTGCTCCTCCTCGACGACGCCACCTCCGCCGTCGACGCCCGCGTCGAGCACGAGATCCACGAGGCGCTCCGGGCCGTCATGGCGGGCCGCACCACCCTCCTCATCGCCCACCGCCGCTCCACCCTCGCGCTGGCCGACCGGATCGCCGTACTCGACCACGGGCGGCTCGCCGACATCGGCACCCACGAGGAGCTGGAGCGCCGCTGCGACCTGTACCGCAGGCTGCTGACCGACCCCGACGCCCTCGGCGCCGCCTCCCCGCGCACCCCCGACGCGCCGGCGATGGCCGAGTTCGAGCGGGACATCGAGCGGGACCTGGAACTCGAAGCGGAGATCGACTCCGAGCCGGTCAACGCCAAGCGCCGGGTCGCGGACGGGGTCACCCCCGAGCTGTGGCGGCGCGAGGAGAGCGGCAGGTCCGCCACCACCCCCGCGGCCCCCGGCATGCCCGCCACCCCCGAACTCCTCGCCCAGGTGGCGGCCCTGCCGCCCGCCGCCGACGAACCGGCGGTGGACGAGGACCGGGCCGCCGCCGCCGAGGACAGCTACGGCCTGCGCCGCCTGCTGCGCGGCTTCTGGGCGCCGCTCGCCATCAGCCTGGGCCTGGTCACCCTCGACGCCGGCTCCGGACTGCTGCTGCCCGTCCTGATCCGGCACGGCATCGACCAGGGCGTCGAGCAGGCCGCGCTCGGAGCCGTCTGGGCGGCATCCGGCCTCGCCCTCCTGCTGGTCCTCGGCCAGTGGGCCGCCCAGTTCGCCGAGACCCGGATGACGGGCCGCACCGGCGAGCGCGTCCTGTACGCCCTGCGCGTCAAGATCTTCGCCCAGCTCCAGCGCCTCGGTCTGGACTACTACGAGCGCGAGCTCACGGGCAAGATCATGACCAGGATGACCACCGACGTGGACTCCCTGTCCAGCTTCCTGCAGACCGGGCTCGTCACCGCCGTGGTCTCCGTCCTCACCTTCTTCGGGATCCTCGTCGCCCTGCTCGTCCTCGACGTCGAGCTCGCGCTGATCGTCTTCGCCACCCTGCCCGTGCTGGTCCTCGCCACGGTCGTCTTCCGCCGCAAGTCGGTCGCCGCCTACGAGCTCGCCCGCGACCGGGTCAGCGTGGTCAACGCCGACCTCCAGGAGTCCGTGGCCGGGCTCCGCCTCGTGCAGGCCTTCCGCCGCCAGTCCACCGGCGCCGCCCGCTTCGCCGAGCGCAGCGACTCCTACCGCCAGGCCCGGGTGCGCGGCCAGTGGCTGATATCCGTCTACTTCCCCTTCGTGCAGCTGCTGTCCTCCGGCGCGGCCGCGGCCGTGCTGATCGTCGGCGCGGGCCGGGTGGGGGCGGCCACCCTCACCACCGGCGCGCTGGTCGCGTACCTGCTGTACATCGACCTCTTCTTCGCCCCGGTCCAGCAGCTCTCCCAGGTCTTCGACGGGTACCAGCAGGCAACCGTCTCCCTCGGCCGGATCCAGGAGCTGCTGCGCGAGCCCACCACCACCCCGCGTCCCGCCGCCCCCGTCGACGTGCCGAAGCTGCGCGGCGAGATCGCCTTCGAGGACGTGCGCTTCCGCTACGGCACCGCCGAGGAGCGCGGGGAGACGGGCGAGGCGCTGGCCGGGATCAGCCTGCGGATACCCGCCGGACAGACCGTCGCCTTCGTCGGCGAGACCGGGGCCGGAAAGTCCACGCTGGTCAAGATGGTCGCCCGGTTCTACGACCCGACCTCCGGCCGGGTCACCGCCGACGGCGCCGACCTGCGGGAGCTGGACCTGACGGCGTACCGCCACCGCCTCGGCGTGGTCCCCCAGGAGCCCTACCTCTTCCCGGGTACGGTCCGCGACGCCATCGCCTACGGGCGGACCGGCGCGAGCGACGCCGAAGTGGAGGCCGCCGCCCGGGCGGTCGGCGCCCACGACATGATCGCCACCCTCGACGGCGGCTACCTGCACGCCGTCGCCGAGCGCGGCCGCAACCTCTCGGCGGGCCAGCGCCAGCTGATCGCGCTGGCCCGCGCCGAGCTCGTCGACCCGGACGTGCTGCTCCTCGACGAGGCCACCGCCGCCCTGGACCTGGCCACCGAGGCGCAGGTCAACCAGGCCACCGACCGGCTCGCGGGCAAGCGCACCACCCTGGTCGTCGCGCACCGGCTGACCACCGCCGCCCGCGCCGACCGGGTGGTGGTCATGGACCGCGGCCGGGTCGTCGAGGACGGCAGCCACCTCGAACTGCTGGCGCGTGGCGGCCGCTACGCCGAGCTGTGGCGGACCTTCGCCGGGGAGGACGAGCCCGCGGCGGCCGCGTGAGCGCGTCCGGTCAGAGTTCGCCGAAGAGCAGGTTGCCGGGGGCGTCCTCGTCGTCCCCGGTGTAGTACTCGCGTACGGCGTCGAGGAGTTCGTCCAGCGACAGGTAGCCGTCGTGGTTCTTGTCGATCTTCGCGAAGAGGACGTCCGCGTCGGCGGGCTCCAGCTTGGTGTCGAAGGCCAGCTGCGCCGTGTGGAACTCCTCGGGGCTGATGTGCCCGTCGCCGTTGGTGTCGACGACCGTGAGGATCGCCTTCATCATCGGCCGGAAGGACTTCTCGTACGCGGGGCCGCCGTCCTTGTACAGGCGGGTCATGCCGTCCCGGTACTGCTCGGGCGTGAGCTTCTGGTCCTCGCCGACGCCCAGCTCGTTGAACAGGTCCACCCAGAAGTCCGTGAGGCCGCGGAACACGTCGGCCGCCTTGGGGGAGGTGGCCGGCTCCGACAGCGCCGAGAGCAGGCGGGACCCGAGCGCGATCATGTCCTGCTCGTCGATCACGCCGTTGGAGTCCGCGTCCAGGTGCGCGAACGCGCGCTCCAGCTTGCGGTCGAGCAGATCGTTCGTCATGTCAGATGCCCTTCACGGCTACCACGGATACGCTGAGCGGTCACTCGGCCACCTAGCGTAATCTGTCCGTCGGTCGCGAACTCCCGCTCTCCCGCCGGGAAGTCGGGGATGCACTCTTACGGGGTAGGGCCGGGCCCGTGGGCGCGGGCCCGGGTCCGGTCGCCGTGCGCAACCTTCCGCCGCGCCTGCGCGTCGTACGTGCGTACGTGTTGCGTACGGCCGATCGGGGGCTCAAGGGTGCTGCGTCAGGGGCAGAAGGTGCGCGAGGTGCGGGGCAGGGAGGGGCGTGGCCGGGGGAGGGCCGTGTCCCTGGGGGCGTTCGGGGCGGCGCTCTGGCTCGTCGTGGGGGCGGTGTTCGCGGCCGCTCCGGCGCAGGCCGCGACCGGCGGGTGCCCGGGCGAGCTGGTCGAGGCGCTGCCCTTCGCCACCGGTGAGGTGCGCGTGTACAAGAGCCGGGACCGGGTGTGCGCGGTGACGGTGGCCCTGCGGGCCGGGGAGCGCCGTCACATGTGGGTCAGTATTCAGCCACGTGGTGGCGTCCCGGTGGGCGATGCGGGGCAATTCACCCGGTACGCGGGCCCCGTCAGCGTGGGGGCGATCAACCGATGTGTGTATGTAAAGGGCGGAGTGGCGGCCGGATCCGTCGATTCCGGCTGGATCCTGTGCTGAGCTCGCGACCCAACTGGGACTGTTCATGGGCGTGTTGCCCCCGCTAGGTTCACGGCGACCACAGTGAACTCAAGGGGAGGGTGAATGCGCAAGACGCTCGGATGGCTGCTGTCGCTCGTGGTGCTGATCGGCACCATGGGCGCGGCCGGCGCCACGGCACAAGCGGCCACCGCCGCGGGGCCTGCCGCCGCCACGGACATCAAGGACCAGATCCTCAGCATTCCGGGGATGAGCCTGATCGAGGAGAAGCCGTACCCGGGGTACCGCTTCTTCGTACTGAACTACGAGCAGCCGGTCGACCACCGGCAGCCGTGGAAGGGCACCTTCAAGCAGCGCCTGACCCTGCTGCACAAGGACGTCTCGCGGCCCACGGTGTTCTTCACCTCGGGCTACAACGTCAACACCAGCCCGCGCCGCAGTGAGCCGACGACCATCGTCGACGGCAACCAGATCTCCCTGGAGTATCGATTCTTCACCCCCTCCCGGCCCGACCCGGCCAACTGGGGGAACCTGGACATCTGGCAGGCCGCCAGCGACCAGCACCGCATCTTCACCGCGCTGAAGAAGATCTACCCCAAGAACTGGCTGGCCACGGGCGGCAGCAAGGGCGGTATGACGGCGACGTACTACGAGCGCTACTACCCGCGTGACATGGACGGCGTCGTCGCGTACGTCGCCCCCAACGACGTCGTCAACAAGGAGGACTCGGCCTACGACCGGTTCTTCACCAAGGTCGGCACCAAGGAGTGCCGCGACAAGCTGAACAACGTGCAGCGCGAGGCCCTGGTCCGCCGCGAGCCGCTGGAGGCCAAGTACACGGCCGCCGCCGCCGCGAACGGCTGGACCTTCACCACGGTCGGCAGCCTCGACAGGGCCTTCGAGGCCGTCGTCCTCGACTACACCTGGGCCTTCTGGCAGTACAGCCTGCTCTCCGACTGCGCGGCCATCCCGACCGCCGCCACCGCGAGCGACCAGGAGATCTGGGACACGGTGGACACCATCTCCGGCTTCTCGGCCTACGCCGACCAGGGCCTGGAGACCTACACGCCGTACTACTACCAGGCCGGTACGCAGCTCGGTTCGCCCGACATCAAGCAGCCCCACCTCAAGGGCCTGAGCCGCTACGGCTACCAGCCGCCGCGCACCTTCGTGCCCCGCGACATCCCGATGACCTTCCAGCCGGGCGTCATGGCGGACGTGGACAACTGGGTCCGCAACAACGCGAACCAGATGCTCTTCGTCTACGGGCAGAACGACCCGTGGGGCGCCGAGCCCTTCCACCTCGGGTACACCGTGCGCGACAGCTACGTGATGATCGCGCCGGGCGCCAACCACGGGGCCAACGTCGCCAAGCTCCAGGAGGGCGAGAAGGCCCTCGCGACCGCGAAGATCCTCCAGTGGGCCGGGGTCGCCCCCGCCCAGACCCTGTCCGGCCGGGCCCAGGCCCCCGCGCCGCTGGCCGCGCCGGACCCGGTGCTCGACCAGGTCGACCTCAGGCACGAGCCGCAGCTGCGGCCGTAGTCCCCGGTCGTTTCAGGGAGTACGGCTACCGGGCCACGGGCGGGTACGACAGCCCGTGGCCCAGGGGGTAGCGGCCCGGTACGGGGACCGGGAGGCGGCCGGCGGGCCGCCTCGCACCCGTCAGTACCCGGGCCGCCGCCCGCATCTCCACGTCCGTCCAGCAGTACGTCGCCAGCTCGGCCGCGCACTCCGGCAGCCGCGCCGGGTCGTGCGGGTTGCGGATCGCCACCAGCACCACCGGGACGCCCGTCGCGACCAGGTCCGCCACCAGCGCGCGCTGCGGACTCTCGCCCTCCGGGACGTTGTACGTGCACACCAGCACCGCCGCGTGGCCAGGGGCCGCCGCCGGCGCCCCGGCGGGCGCGAGCGCCGTCGCCCGGCAGCCCAGCGCCGTCAGCTCCCGCGCCAGGACCGTCGTGGGCGGGCCGGTGGTACCCGTGGGGGAGACCGGGTCGGTCCCGGTGACCAGCAGCTTCGGCCCGGCCGCCGCGTCCAGCGGCAGCAGGCCCCGCGGATTGGCCAGCAGGGTGGTCGTGGCCGCCGCGATCTCGTCCGCCGCCGCCAGGTGCCCGCCCGTGCCGACCACCGCGTCCACCCGGGCCGCCGAGGTGTAGGGGTCCTCGAACAGGCCGCGGCGGGCCTTGAGTTCCAGGATCCGCAGCACCGACTCGCCGATCCGCTCCCGCGTCAGCTCGCCCGACTCCACCGCCGCCCGCACGCTGCGCTGCGCGAGGGCGAGGTCCGGGGCGTTCAGCAGCTGGTCGCAGCCCGCCTTCAGGGCCAGCACCGGGACCCGGTCGTCCCCGTACTTCTGGCGGACCCCCGCCATGTCGAGGGCGTCGGTCACCACCACCCCCCGGAAGCCGAGGCGTTCGCGCAGGATGCCGGTGACGATCGGCCGTGAGAGGGTCGCCGGATCCCCCGAGGGATCGAGCGCGGGGAAGACGATGTGCGCCGTCATCACGACGTCCACGCCCGCCTCCACCACCGCCCGGAACGGCGGCTCGTCCAGCTCCTCCCACTGCGCGCGGGTGTGCCGCATCACCGGCAGCCCGACGTGGCTGTCGGTCTCCGTGTCCCCGTGCCCCGGGAAGTGCTTCGCCGTCGCGGCCACCCCGGCCCCCTGGTAGCCGCGCACCTGGGCCGCGGCCAGGGCCGCCACCGCCCGGGGGTCCGCGCCGAAGGACCGTACGCCGATCACCGGATTGGCCGGGTTCACGTTCACGTCCGACACCGGGGCGTAGTCCTGCCGGACGCCCAGCGCCGCCAGCTCGGCCCCCGCCACGCGCGCCGCCCGGCGGGCGTCGGCCGTGGACCCGCCCGCGCCCAGCGCCATCGCCCCCGGCAGCAGGGTGGCCGGCCGGCCGATCCGGGCTACGGCCCCGTGTTCCTGGTCGGTGGAGAGCAGCAGCGGGATCCCGGCGCCCGAGCCGGCCGCCGCCCGCTGGAGACCGTCGGACAGCCCGGCGATCTGGTGCGGGGTCCGGGTGTTGTGGGCCCAGCCGAAGTAGACGACCCCGCCCAGGCGGTAGCGGGTGACCACCTCGGCGGCCGTGCGGACCCCGAACTGGGCCAGGTTCAGCTCGGCGTCCGCCGCGTCGGGATCGGTCGCGGAGTGCCCGTAGGCCCGGGACACGAACAGCTGCCCCACCAGCTCGGGCAGGCTCATCCGGGAGACCGCAGCGCGCAGCCGGGACCGGTCCGGGTGGCGGCCCAACGGCTCCTGCGGGGAGCGGGAGTCGTCCGGTGCGGTGGCGCGGGAGCCCACGGCGGCGGAGGAGGTCCCGGCGGCCGTGACGGCGGCCATGGCGGCGGCGGCGAGCAGGGCCCGGCGGGAGGCTTGGTACGGCACCCGCCGGACCCTACTGGCGGGCCGCACCGTCCGCCCGGGGGACACTCGGGAGGTCCCCCGGAAGGGGGGCCGCGGCGGGCCAGTGCTCCTGGAGGGCGCGCACGGCCTCGGTGATCGCCGGCCGGCGGGCCGCCCCCGTCCGCCACAGGGCGTACAACCGGCGTACGGGGCCCGGCTCCAGTGCCACCGCCACCGCGCCCGGCGGCAGCGCGCCCGTCCCCAGCCGCGGCACGACGGCGATGCCCAGCCCGGCGGCGACCAGCGCCACGATCGTGTGGTTCTCCTCGGCCACGTGCGCGATGTCCGGCTCCAGCCCGGCCGTGCGCAGGGTCCGCACCAGCCAGTCGTGGCAGACCCGTCCGGGCGGCTGGCACACCCACCGCTGCCCCGCGAGGTCCGCCCGCCGCACCGCCCCGCGGGTGGTGAAGGGGTGCCCGGCCGGCACCACCAGGTCGCACCGGTCGTCCCCGATCACCGCCTGCTCCACCCCCTCGGGGGCCGGCAGCGGGGCGATGTCCCAGTCGTGCGCCACCGCCAGGTCGGTGACCCCGCGGGCCACCAGGTCCACCGAGAGGTGCGGGTCCACCTCCGTGAGGCGTACGTCCAGCGCGGGATGCCGGTGGGCCAGGTCGGCCAGCACCCCCGGAAGCAGGCCGCGCGCCGCCGAGGCGAACGCGGCCACCGTCAGCAGACCGCTCGGCCGTCCGCGCCGCTCCTCCAGGGTGGTCTCCGCCCGCTCCACGATGGCCAGCAGCTCCCGGGCCGTGTCGGCCAGGTGCCGGGCCTCCTCGGTGAGGGCGACCCCGCGGCCGCGCCGTTCCAGCAGCGTGGTGCGGGTCTCCCGCTCCAGCTTCGCGATCTGCTGGGAGACCGCGGAAGGGGTGTAGCCGAGGGCGGCCGCCGCGCCCGCGACCGAGCCGTGGACGGAGACGGCGTGCAGGGCGCGCAGCCGGGAGAGGTCGAGCATGCGCCAATCGTAAGCATCGCTTCATCCAACGGGGAAGAAATCCGCGCTGGTGCTACATGGTCGGGGTCGCCGATGCTCGGGGAATGCGTCCCGTACACACCGCACTCGCCGTACTCGTCGCCGCCGTCTGGGGGTTCAACTTCGTCGTCATCGAGATCGGCCTCGGCCATTTCCCGCCGCTGCTGCTGTCCGCGCTGCGCTTCCTGGTCGCCGCGCTGCCCGCCGTGTTCTTCGTCGGGCGCCCCAAGGTCGCCTGGAAGTGGATCCTCGGGGTGGGCGCCGCCCTCGGCATCGCCAAGTTCGGGCTGCTGTTCACCGGCATGGCCGCCGGGATGCCGGCCGGGCTGTCCTCCCTGGTCCTGCAGATCCAGGCCGTCTTCACCGCCGTCCTCGCCGCCGTCGTGCTGCGCGAACGGCCCGGCCCGGTGCGGGTGCTGGGCATGGCCGTGGCCCTGGCCGGCATCGGGGTCGCCGCCGTCGACCGGGGCGTCTCGGGGCCGGTCACCGGCTTCGTCCTGGTCGTCGCGGCCGCCGCCTGCTGGGGCGTGTCCAACGTGCTCACCCGCAAGGCCGCCCCGCCGGACGCCCTGAACTTCATGGTGTGGGTGTGCACCGTCCCCGTGATCCCGCTGTTCGCCCTCTCGCTGCTGCTGGAGGGGCCCGACCGGGACCTGGCCGCGCTGCGCGCCCTGGACTGGTCGGGGGTCGCCGTCATCGGCTACGTCGCCTGGGTGTCCACCGTCTTCGGCTTCGGCGCCTGGGGCTACCTGCTGCGTCGCTACCCGGCCTCCTCCGTGGCGCCGTTCTCCCTGCTCGTGCCGGTCTTCGGGATGTCCTCGGCCGCGCTGGTGCTCGGTGAGGGGATCTCGGGGACGCGTTGGCTGGCGGCGGTGCTGCTGGTCGGCGGCGTCGGGCTGACCTCCCTGACCCCCGCGCGGGCCGGCCGGCGGGCCGCCGTCAGCGCGGGGCGTCCTCCCGCAGCGACAGCCGCCAGTCCTGCCCCGTGAGGTCGGCCCCGTACGAGCGGTGCGCGCGCTCCGCGACCAGGGTGAACCCGGCCCGCAGATAGAGGGAACGGGCCGAGACCAGCACGTCGTTGGTCCACAGCACCAGCTCGCGGTAGCCCACCGAACGGGCGAAGGCGACGACGGCGTCCACGAGCCGGGCGCCCACCCCCAGCCCGCGCGCGGCGGGGTCCACCAGCAGCAGCCGCAGCCGGGCGGTGCCGGGGGCGCCCTCCTCGCGCACGCACATCACCGAACCGACCGGGCGGCCCTCGTGTTCGGCGATCCAGACCCGCTCCAGGTGGGGGTCGTGGTCGCCGGCGAAGTCCGCGACGATCCGGGCGACCAGGCCCTCGAACTCCTGGTTCCAGCCGTACTCGGCCGCGTAGAGCGCGCCGTGGCGCTGCACGATCCAGCCCAGGTCGCCGGGCTCGGGGTCCCGCAGCCGCACCGGCCGGCCGGGGCTGTCCTCAGGGAGCGCAGGGGGCTTCATGGCGCCCGAGGATAGCGCGCGGCCCGGACCGGCGGACGGCGCGCGGTGCGGACCGGGGGGACGGCCCGCACGTCCCGGTCCGCGCCACGCGCCGTGCCGTACGGGTTACTTCTTGCCGCCGCCCAGGATCTGGCCGAGCAGGTCGCCGAGCCCGCCGGCGTCCGCGCCCGCCGCCGGGGCCGCGCCGGGGGCCGGGGCGCCGTCCGCCGTCGGGGCGCCCGCGCCCGCCTTGCCGTCCGCGGCACGCTTGGCGAAGACGGCCAGCACCACCGGGATCAGCACCTCGATGACCCGGCTGACGGTCGCGGCCGGGATGCCGGTCTTCTTCGAGACGGCGTTGGCGACGGGCTTGTTCACCTTCGCCAGCACTCCGGCCATCATGCCGCCGCTGAGCAGCCCGCCGAGGCCGCCGAGGGTGGCCACGCCCTGCAGCGGGGGTTCGGCCACCTCCGCGAAGGCCTGGCGCACCTCGCCGTCCTCGCCTTCGGCCGCGGCCTTCTCCCGGAGGCCTCCGGCCATGGCTCCGGCGGTCTCGCCGACCGCGGCGCGCGCGCCGTCGGCGTCGGTGCCGAGCAGTCCCGCGATCTCGGTCAGCCTGTCGTCGCCGAGCTCGCCCAGCACGTCGTCCTGGAATGAAGATTCGCTCATGCCGGAAACGCTACGTCCGTCCCGATTCGCTGGCACCTTGGGTAGGCGTTTGGTAACGGAAAGGCAAATCCGGCGGTCGGCGTGCAACCCTGCGGGCCGATCGGGGGTCGTACGGTGCGTCGGGACTTCCGGGAGGGGATCCGGGGGGATCGGGAAGTCCGACGAGGGAGGGGTAACCGTGAAGGGGTCCGGCCGGAAGGCCGGACCCCTTTCGCGGTCAGCTGGTCTGGACGGTGTAGGTGGAGGAGTTGTTGCCGGCGTTCGTGTCGCCGGCCACGCTGATGGAGGCGTGCACGGCACCGAAGCCCTTCTTGGCCACCGTCGCCAGGAGCGGGATCTGCCCCTTCTCGCCCGCCTTCAGGGTGCCGCCCGTGCAGCGGAAGCCACCGGTGGCTCCGCCCGAAGCGCCGACGGCCGAGCACTGGAACCCGTTGAACGTGCCCGATGACCGACCGCCCCACACCCGGGACGGCGGGGCCCGGGAGCTGCCTCCTCACGGGTGCGGCGGCGGGATTGCCCTGTTCCCTCAGGGTGACGAAGAAGGCGAGGTCCGGCTCGGAGTTGTCCGTGAAGGTGACGGTGGCGTCCGCGCCGTCCAGACGGAGGGTCTGGAGGGTGGGCGGGTTGGGCAGGTAGACGTCGTGCACCGCCGCCGCGGGCACGACGGCCACGCGACCAGACCGCACAGCACTCCCGCCCCGAGCGGCAGTGACCACAAGCGACGCATGCGTCGGCTGGGTGTCGTGGGGATCATGGGATTTCCGTTCCGCAGTCGCCGGAGGGCACTGTCGGGAGGAAGCCGCCCCGGCGCCCTACGGGCGCGCCCGACGTGCCGGCACACCGCCGATTGTCCGCTCGGCCACGGGCCGCGGCAACGCGGGCGGTGACGTTGTCCACAGGAGCCCCGGCCCCCTGTCGGCGCCTGCCGGTAGTTTCGTGCCATGACAACCAACGGGGCGGTGCAACTGGCGGTGGTCGAGGGGGTGCTGGAACGCATCACCTACGCCAACGAGGAGAGCGGGTACACGGTCGCCCGGGTCGACACCGGCCGCGGCGCCGGGGACCTGCTGACCGTCGTCGGATCGCTGCTCGGCGCGCAGCCCGGCGAGTCCCTGCGCATGGAGGGCCGCTGGGGCTCGCACCCCCAGTACGGCAAGCAGTTCAGCGTCGAGAACTACTCGACCCTGCTGCCCGCCACCATCCAGGGCATCCGCCGCTACCTCGGCTCCGGCCTCATCAAGGGGATCGGCCCGAAGATCGCCGACCGGATCGTGGAGCACTTCGGCACCGACACCCTCGACGTCATCGAGGCCGAGCCGAAGCGCCTGATCGAGGTCCCCGGCCTCGGCCCCAAGCGGACGAAGATGATCGGCGCCGCCTGGGAGGAGCAGAAGGCCATCAAGGAGGTCATGGTCTTCCTCCAGGGCGTCGGCGTCTCCACCTCCATCGCCGTGCGGATCTACAAGAAGTACGGTGACGCCTCCATCTCGGTGGTCAAGAACCAGCCCTACCGGCTCGCCGCCGACGTGTGGGGCATCGGCTTCCTCACCGCCGACCGCATCGCCCAGGCCGTCGGCATCCCGCACGACAGCCCCGAGCGGGTCAAGGCCGGCCTCCAGTACGCCCTGTCCCAGTCCACCGACCAGGGCCACTGCTTCCTCCCCGAGGAGCGGCTGATCGCCGACGGGGTCAAGCTGCTCCAGGTGGACACCGGCCTGGTCATCGAGTGCCTGGCCGAACTCGCCGCCGATCCGGAAGGCGTCGTACGGGAGTCCGTGCCGGACCCCCAGGGCGGCCCGGACCCCCTCACCGCCGTGTACCTGGTGCCCTTCCACCGCGCGGAGCTGTCCCTGGTCGGGCAGGTCCGGCGGCTCCTGAACGCGGAGGAGGACCGGATGCCCGGCTTCCGGGACGTGGACTGGGACAAGGCGCTCGGCTGGCTGGCCGGGCGCACCGGGGCGTCCCTCGCGCCCGAGCAGCGGGACGCGGTCCGCCTCGCCCTCACCCGTCGGGTCGCCGTCCTCACCGGCGGGCCGGGCTGCGGCAAGTCCTTCACGGTGCGCTCGATCGTGGAACTGGCCCGTGCGAAGAAGGCCAAGGTGGTGCTCGCCGCCCCCACCGGCCGGGCGGCGAAGCGGCTGTCGGAGCTGACGGGGGCCGAGGCCTCCACCGTGCACCGGCTGCTGGAGCTGAAGCCGGGCGGGGACGCGGCGTACGACCGGGACCGGCCCTTGGACGCCGATCTCGTCGTGGTGGACGAAGCCTCGATGCTGGATCTGCTCCTGGCGAACAAACTCGTCAAGGCCGTGGCCCCGGGCGCGCACCTGCTGCTCGTCGGCGATGTGGACCAGCTCCCCTCGGTGGGGGCCGGAGAGGTGCTGAGGGACCTGCTGGCCGAGGGCGGCCCGGTCCCCGCCGTCCGTCTGACCAGGATTTTCCGCCAGGCCCAGCAGTCGGGCGTGGTCACCAACGCGCACCGGATCAACACCGGGGTCCCGCCGATCACCGACGGGCTGCCGGACTTCTTCCTCTTCCCCGAGGAGGACACCGAGGCGGCCGGTCTGCTCGCCGTCGACGTGGCCGCCCGTCGAATTCCGGCCAGATTCGGTCTGGACCCGCGGCGTGACGTCCAGGTGCTGGCCCCCATGCACCGCGGCCCGGCCGGCGCCGGGAACCTCAACGGCCTGCTGCAGCAGGCGATCACCCCGGCCCGGCCGAACCTGCCCGAGAAGCGGTTCGGCGGCAGGGTCTTCCGGGTGGGTGACAAGGTCACCCAGATCCGCAACAACTACGAGAAGGGGGCCAACGGTGTCTTCAACGGCACCGTCGGCGTGGTCACCGCGCTTGACCTCGACGAACAGCGGCTGACCGTCAGGACGGAGGAGGACGAGGAGGTGGGGTACGAGTTCGCCGAGCTCGACGAGCTCGCCCACGCGTACGCCGTCACCATCCACCGCTCCCAGGGGAGTGAATATCCGGCGGTCGTGATCCCGGTCACCACCGGGGCTTGGATGATGCTCCAGCGAAATCTGCTCTACACGGCGGTGACCAGGGCTAAGAAACTGGTCGTCCTGGTCGGGTCCCGCAAGGCCCTGGGGCAGGCGGTGCGTACCGTTTCCGCAGGCAGGAGGTACACGGCGGTCGCCGCCAGGCTGTCCGGTCGGATACCGGTGGGAAACATCACCTAGATGATCGATCATTTGGGGTATCCGCCACGGTGTGGAGGGGGCAGGATGAGCAGGTTGAAGGCACTCAGTGCCGTCAAATAGACCAAAGGCCGACCCCGAGTGCACTTTCCTGCGCCAAATGGGGGAAGGTAGAGGCAGTCAGGGCACCTCGAAGAAGAGGCACTACGTCGGTGAGGGATGACGTGAGCGACAACTCTGTAGTACTCCGGTACGCGGACGGTGAATACACCTACCCGGTGGTCGAAAGCACTGTCGGTGACCAGGGCTTCGACATCTCGAAGCTGAGGGCCCAGACCGGGCTCGTCACGCTGGACAGCGGCTACGGAAACACCGCCGCCTACAAGTCCGCGATTACCTACCTCGACGGCGAGCAGGGCATCCTGCGCTACCGCGGTTACCCGATCGAGCAGCTGGCGGAGCGCTCGACCTTCATCGAGGTCGCCTACCTGCTGATCAACGGTGAGCTGCCGACCGTCGACCAGCTCGCGTCGTTCCGCAACGACATCACCCAGCACACGCTGCTGCACGAGGACGTCAAGCGGTTCTACGACGGCTTCCCGCGCGACGCGCACCCGATGGCGATGCTGTCCTCCGTGGTCAGCGCGCTGTCGACGTTCTACCAGGACAGCCACAACCCGTTCGACGAGAAGCAGCGCAACCTCTCGACGATCCGCCTGCTGGCCAAGCTCCCGACGATCGCCGCGTACGCGTACAAGAAGTCGGTCGGCCACCCGGTGGTCTACCCGCGCAACGACCTCGGCTACGTCGAGAACTTCCTGCGCATGACCTTCTCCGTGCCGGCCCAGGAGTACGACCTGGACCCGGTCGTGGTCTCGGCGCTCGACAAGCTGCTGATCCTGCACGCGGACCACGAGCAGAACTGCTCGACCTCCACCGTGCGTCTGGTCGGCTCCTCGCAGGCGAACATGTTCGCCTCGATCTCCGCCGGCATCTCCGCCCTGTGGGGCCCGCTGCACGGTGGCGCCAACCAGTCCGTCCTGGAGATGCTGGAAGGCATCAAGAACGACGGCGGCGACGTCGACGCCTTCATCCGCAAGGTGAAGAACAAGGAGGACGGCGTCCGCCTGATGGGCTTCGGGCACCGCGTCTACAAGAGCTTCGACCCCCGGGCGAAGATCATCAAGGCGGCGGCGCACGACGTCCTCTCGGCGCTCGGCAAGAGCGACGAGCTGCTGGACATCGCGCTCAAGCTGGAAGAGCACGCGCTGGCCGACGAGTACTTCGTCGCGCGCAACCTCTACCCGAACGTGGACTTCTACACCGGTCTGATCTACCGGGCCATGGGCTTCCCGACCGAGATGTTCACCGTGCTCTTCGCGCTCGGCCGGCTCCCCGGCTGGATCGCCCAGTGGCACGAGATGATCAAGGAGCCCGGCTCCCGCATCGGCCGCCCGCGCCAGATCTACACCGGCGAGGTCCTGCGCGACTTCGTCCCCGTCGAGGCCCGCTGACCGCGAGCCCGCGAGGCCTGAGCGTACGAAAAGCGCCCCGCCGTCGATCCCCCCACGGGTCGACGGTCGGGGCGCTTTCCTTTTCCCCGGCAGCGGATTCCCCCCACGGGATCCGCGCCGGGGCGTCGGTGTGTGCCGGGACCCGTTCGGGTCGGGAGGGCCGCTCAAGGCTTCCCGAGGGCACGCGTCCCGGCCGGCAGATGCCCGGGACGTCCCCCAAGACCTCCGTGAAACATCCCCCAAGACGTTTCTGGCATCGCCCTATTAGACCCGTGTCGACCCCGGATGGTTACGTTGCGATCACTGTGATCTGCGTCTCCAGTGAAGGAACTGTGGAGGGCCGGGGGAGGAGGGCCACTAGCGGAAGGACCGCAGCCGCAGGCTGTTGGTGACCACGAAGACCGAGGAGAAGGCCATCGCGGCCCCCGCGATCATCGGGTTGAGCAGCCCGGCCGCCGCCAGCGGCAGCGCCGCCAGGTTGTAGCCGAAGGCCCAGAAGAGGTTGCCCTTGATGGTGGCGAGGGTGCGGCGGGAGAGCCGGATGGCGTCCGCGGCCACCCGCAGGTCGCCCCGTACGAGGGTCAGGTCCCCGGCCTCGATGGCCGCGTCGGTACCGGTGCCCATGGCCAGGCCGAGGTCGGCCTGGGCCAGCGCGGCCGCGTCGTTGACCCCGTCGCCCACCATGGCGACCGTCCGGCCCTCGGCCTGGAGCCGGCGGACCACGTCCACCTTGTCCTGCGGGAGCACCTCGGCGATGACCTCGTCGATGCCGACCTCGCGGGCCACCGTCTCGGCCACGGCCCGGTTGTCGCCGGTCAGCAGGACCGGGGTCAGGCCCAGTGCGCGCAGCCGGGTCACGGCCTCGGCGCTGGTCTCCTTGACCGCGTCGGCCACGCTCAGCACCCCGCGGGCCGTTCCGTCCCAGGCCACCAGCACGGCCGTGGCGCCGGTGGCCTCGGCGGCCTCCTTGGCGTCGGCGAGCGCTGCGGGCAGCGGCACCGACCGGTCGGCCAGCAGCCGTTCGCGGCCCACGAGGACGGCGTGTCCCTCGACGGTGCCCTCGACGCCGAGCCCGCCGTGGTTGCGGAAGTCCTCCGGGACGGGCAGCCCCTCGGTGAGCTCCGCGGCCGCCGTGGCGACGGCCCGCGCGATCGGGTGCTCGGAGAAGTGCTCCAGGGCGCCGGCCAGGCGCAGCAGTTCGCCGGCGTCGACCCCCTCGGCGGGATGGGTGGCGGACAGGGTCATCCGGCCGGTGGTGACCGTCCCGGTCTTGTCCAGGACGACGGTGTCCACCCGGCGGGTCGACTCCAGCACCTCGGGGCCCTTGATCAGGATGCCGAGCTGGGCCCCCCGTCCGGTGCCGACCATCAGCGCGGTCGGCGTGGCCAGGCCCAGGGCGCAGGGGCAGGCGATGATCAGGACGGACACGGCGGCGGTGAAGGCGGCGGTGGCGTCGTCGGTGATGAGCAGCCAGGCGACCCAGGTGCCGAGTGCGAGGAGCAGGACGACGGGGACGAAGACGCCGGAGACGCGGTCGGCGAGCCGTTGCACCGCGGCCTTGCCGTTCTGCGCGTCCTCGACCATCTTGGCCATCCGGGCGAGCTGGGTGTCGGCCCCGATCCGGGTGGCCTCGACGACGAGACGCCCGGAGGCGTTGACCGTGGCTCCGGTCACCGGGTCCCCGACGGCCACCTCGACCGGGACGGATTCCCCCGTCAGCATCGAGGCGTCCACGGCGGAGGAGCCCTCGACGACGGTGCCGTCGGTGGCGATCTTCTCGCCGGGTCGGACGACGAAACGGTCTCCGACCACGAGCGCGGCGACCGGGACGCGGACCTCCCGGCCGGCGCGCAGCACCACCACGTCCTTGGCGCCCAGTTCCAGCAGGGCCCGCAGGGCGGCCCCGGCCTTCCGCTTGGAGCGGGCCTCCAGATAGCGGCCCAGCAGGATGAAGGTGACGACTCCGGCGGCGACCTCCAGGTAGATGGCGGAGGAGCCGTCCGCGTGCGAGGTGCCCACGTCGAAGCCGTGCCGCATGCCGGGCGTGCCCGCCTGCCCGAAGAACAGGGCCCACAGCGACCAGGTGAAGGCGGCGAGGGTGCCGATGGACACCAGGGTGTCCATGGTGGCCGCGCCGTGCCGCAGGTTCGTCCAGGCGGCCTTGTGGAAGGGGAAGCCGCCCCAGACGACCACGGGCGCGGCCAGGGTCAGCGAGAGCCACTGCCAGTTGTCGAACTGGAGGGCCGGGACCATCGCGAGCACGACGACGGGCAGGGTGAGGACGGCGGAGACCAGCAGCCGCTCCCGCAGCGCGGCGAGTTCGGGGTCGGGCCCGGCGGGCTCCCGCGCTTCCCGTTCCGGTCCGGCCCCGTCGGCCGTGGCGGGGGACGGGGGCGGGGGCGCGGGCTCCTGCGCGGTGTACCCGGTCTTCACGACGGTGGCGATCAGGTCGGCGACCCGCACGTCCCCCGTGCAGGAGACGTGGGCCTTCTCGGTGGCGTAGTTCACCGTGGCCTCGACGCCGTCCATCCGGTTGAGCTTCTTCTCGATCCGGGCGGCGCACGAGGCGCAGGTCATCCCGCCGATCGAGAGCTCGACCGCCGTTATGGGCCCGTCGTGCACTGTGCTGGTCATGTTTCCGGCTCCAGGGGGAGGGCCGGCCCGTACGGGACCAGTATGAGCTGGCCGGTACGGACCGGCTGGGTGCTGCGGGGGTGGCGGGGCGCGGCTCAGACCCGGCCGGCGAGCTCGTAGCCGGCCTCGTCCACGGCGGCGCGGACGTCTTCCTCGGCGAGCGGGGCGGCGGAGACCACGGTGACCTCACCGGTGGCGGCGACGGCCTCGACCGAGGACACGCCCGCCAGGGCGGTCAGCTCGGCGGTCACGGCGCCCTCGCAGTGCCCACAGGTCATGCCGGTGACCTTGTACACGGCGGTGGTCCGGGTGTCCGTCTCGGCGGTCATGTCGTTCTCCTTCATCGGGGGTGTCTCTCTGCTCCCAGATTATACCCCTAGGGGGTATTGAGCGAGCATCTGGCGGGACTTGGCGGGATCCCAGTGAAGCGTGCGGGGGGCAAGATCGCCGCAATCCCAGTAAACGGCGTTTACGGTGCATGTGGAACGCTATCCACTGATAGTGGTCGCCGGGCCGTCAGCCGTCGTGGCGCCCCCGGTTGCCCGGGCGGCGGGCCACCCAGGCGCGGATGGTGTCGGCGTACCAGTAGGGCTTCGAGCCCTCCACGTGGTCGGGCGCGGGGAGCAGCCCGTGCTTCCGGTAGGAGCGCACGGTGTCCGGCTGGACCTGGATATGGGCGGCGATCTCCTTGTACGACCACAGCGTTCGGTCGCTCATCCACGACACCTCCTGGTCCACGCCGCGGGGCCGGCCGGACGGCCGTCGGGGGAGCCGGCGCGTGGACAGTGACGATCACTCGGGTTGTGCCCGGAGAACGACGCCCGGTGAGTGCGGGGCAGCGGCTGTCGACGGCCTGTGACGGAAAACCCGCGAAATGCGGACATCCGTCACAGGAGGGTGACTCCCGTGACGGAATACGACACAGGAGTCACCGGGGCGTCCGGGGTGCTGCGGGGCGCTTCCAGCCCGCTTGCGGCCCGCTCAGTCCCGCCGGGCCGCGTACAGCTCCGGCCGCTCCGCCAGCCGCACCTCGGTCCGTACGCCGCTGCGCGCGGCCACCAGCCCCGCCCGCGAGACGGCCGCCGCCGCGTACCCGTCCCACGCGTCGGGTCCCGCCACCCGCCCCCGCGCCGCCGCGGCCACCCAGCGCCGCACCTGGCGGTCGTAGGCGTCGGCGAACCGGGTCGTGTAGTCCTGGACCACCTCCCCGCCCCACCGGCCGCCCGACTCGACCACCATCGCGTGGCCGTCGCCGATGCGGGCGGTGCCGGACTCGCCGACCGCCTCGCAGCGCACCTGGTAGCCGAAACCGCAGTTGACGAAGATCTCCACGTCCACGATCGCGCCGCCCGAGGTCTCCAGCAGGACGAAGCGCGGATCGCCCAGCGCCTCCGGCGCGGCCGAGGTGGGGGTGGGCGCGAGCACCGTCACCGCGGTGACCTCCTGGCCCAGCAGCCAGCGGGCCGCGTCCACCTCGTGCACCACCGAGTCGCTGATCAGCATGTCGCCGGTGAAGAAGGAGGGCGAGGAGGCGTTGCGGTGGCGGCAGTGCAGGAAGAGCGGCCGGCCGATCCCGCCCGCGTCCAGCAGCTCCTTGAGCCGCTCGTACTCGGCGTCGAAGCGCCGCATGAACCCCACCTGCACCAGCCGCCGCCCCAGCCGCCGCTCCGCCTCCATGATCCGCAGGGCTCCCTCCGGATCCGGGGTCAGGGGCTTCTCGCAGAGCACCGGCAGCCGGCGGTCCAGGGCGTGCAGGACCGCCTCCTCGTGGGCGGGACCGGGGGAGGCGATCAGTACGGCGTCCACCCCGGGCGCCGCGATCGCCGCGCCCGGGTCCGTGTACGCGCCCGCGCCCTCCAGCCCCGCCGCGACCTCCTTGACGCGGTCCCCGTCCGGATCGGCGACGGCCACCACCCGCGCTCCGCCCACCGTGGTGCCGATCCGCCGGACGTGATCGGAGCCCATCCTCCCGGTGCCGATGACCGCGATGCCGAGCGTGCCGCTCATGTGTCTCTCCTCCAGGGTGTCAACGGGCGCCGCAGGAGCGCAGATGGGCCCGGGTGCGCCGGGCGATGGGCAGCGGCCGGTCGGGCGGGCACGGGTACATGTCCTGCTCCACGATGGCGAAGAGCTCCACGCCGAGCCGCTGGGCCGCCGCCAGTACGGGTTCCAGCGCGGGCACTCCCGACGGCGGCTCGCACATCACCCCGCGGGCCACGGCCGGCCCGAAGGGCAGCTCCTCGGCCCGCACTTCGGCGAGGACCCGCGGGTCCACCTGCTTGAGGTGGAGGTAGCCGATCCGCTCGCCGAAGGTCTCGATCGCCTCGACGCTGTCCCCGCCGCAGTACGCGTAGTGCCCGGTGTCCAGGCACAGCGAGACCAGGGCCGGATCGGTGGCATCCAGGAAGCGGGCCACGTTCGAGGGGGTGTCGATGTGGGTGTCGGCGTGCGGGTGGACCACGATCCGCAGCCCGTAGCGGTCCCGGACCTCCCGGCCCAGCCGCTCGGTCTGCGAGGTCAGTTCGCGCCATTGGTCCGGGGGCAGGACCCGGTCCTCCAGCACCGCGCCGGTCTTGTCGTCGCGCCAGAAGGAGGGGATGACGACCAGGTGCTCCGCGCCCGTGTCCCGGGTGAGCGCGGCGATCCGCGACACGTGCTCCCAGGTCTCCTCCCAGACGGCGGGCCCGTGATGGAGTCCGGTGAAGACGGTGCCGGCGGACACCCGCAGGCCCCGCTTCGCGGTCTCGTCGGCGAGGCGGGCCGCGTCGGTGGGCAGGTAGCCGTAGGGGCCGAGCTCGATCCACTCGTACCCGGCGTCGGCCACCTCGTCCAGGAAGCGCTCCCAGGGGGTCTGGAGGGGATCCTCCGGAAACCAGACACCCCAGGAGTCCGGAGCCGAACCGACACGGATACGGGTCAACGCGGGTGGGGAGGAGGTCATGACGGCCACCTTAGGGTGCGAGGCTCAAGGCAACGGGGAAGGCGAATGGGACGGGCACGGGGAGCGGGAGGAGCGGCGCAAGTGGCAGGAGTTGCGGGAGTGTCGGCTGTGAACAGCGCGGACGGGTCCGCGTACGACCTGATCACCATGGGACGGATCGGGGTGGATCTCTACCCGCTCAAGAGCGGTGTACCGCTCGGCGAGGCCGACACCTTCGGCAGGTTCCTCGGCGGCTCGCCCACGAACGTCGCCGTCGCCGCCGCCCGGCTGGGCCGCCGCACGGCCGTGATCACCCGGACCGGGGCCGACCCCTTCGGGGCGTACCTGCGCGCCGAGCTGCGCGCCTTCGGCGTCGACGACCGGTGGGTGGGCGAGGTCGAGCGGTACCCGACGCCCGTCACCTTCTGCGAGGTCTTCCCGCCGGACCACTTCCCGCTCTACTTCTACCGGCTCCCCAAGGCCCCCGACCTGGAGATCGGGGCGGACGAGGTGGACCGGGAGGCGGTGCGCGCGGCCCGGGTCTTCTGGATGACGGGCACCGGACTCAGCGCGGAGCCCAGCCGCAGCGCCACCCTCGGCGCGCTGGAGGCCCGCTCGAAGTCCGGGACCACCGTCTTCGACCTGGACTGGCGGCCCATGCTCTGGGAGGAACCGCCGCAGCCCTGGTACGAGCGGGCCCTGGCCCTGGCGACCGTCGCCGTCGGCAACACCGAGGAGTGCGCGGTGGCCACCGGCCGGGACGAGCCGTACGCGGCCGCGCGGGCGCTGCTCGCCGCCGGGGTGGAACTGGCCGTGGTCAAACGCGGGCCGGAGGGCGTCCTGGCCGTGCACCGGGACGGGACGGTGGTGGAGGTGCCGCCGGTGCCGGTGACGGTGGTCAACGGGCTGGGCGCCGGGGACGCGTTCGGGGGCGCGCTGTGCCACGGACTGCTGGCCGGCTGGGACCTGGAACGGGTGCTGCGCCATGCGAACGCGGCCGGCGCGATCGTGGCCTCCCGGCTGGCGTGCTCGTCGGCGATGCCGTTCCCGCACGAGGTGGAGGAGGTGCTGGGGCGTGCCGGTGGTGTCTGAGTCGGTCATGGAGTTCACCCGGCTGCGGGTGCTGGAACTCGCGCCGGGGGAGACGTACGCCTTCGCGTGCGGGGACGCGGAGTGGATCGTCCTCCCCCTCGCGGGCGGCTGCGAGGTCCGCTGCGCGGGGGCTTCCCGGGACCCGGATCCGGGCCCGGAGGCGGACGCCGAGCCGGAGCCGGACCCCGGCCCCGGGTCGGATCCCGGCCCCGAGCCGGAGCCGGACCCCGAGCCGGATCCGGAACCGTTCCCGGACCGGCCTCCAGGGCCGGACCCCGAGCCGGAGCCGGACCCCGAGCCGGAGCCGGACCCCGAGCCGGAGCCGGATCCCGAGCCGGATCCGGAACCGTTCCCGGACCGGCCTCCAGGGCCGGACCCCGAGCCCGAGCCGGATCCCGAGCCGGATCCGGAACCCTTCCCGGACCGGCCTCCAGGGCCGGTTGCCGGGCCCGACGCGGGCCGGCCTTCCGGCGGGCCGGGCGGGGCCGCCCGGAGCGCGACGCGGGTCTTCCGGCTCGGCGGCAGGAACGGGGTGTTCGACGGCCCGAGCGACTTCGCGTACCTGCCCCGCGACGGCCACGCGGACGTCACCTCGGCGCGGGGCGGCCGGTTCGCGCTCGTGGGGGCCCGCTGCGAGCGGCGGCTGCCGGCCCGGTACGGGCCCGCCGGGGCCGTACCCGTGGAGCTGCGCGGCGCCGGCACCTGCTCCCGGCAGGTCCACAACTTCGCCGCCGCCGACGTGTTCCCCTGCGACCGGCTCATCGCCGTCGAGGTCCTCACCCCCGGCGGGAACTGGTCCTCGTACCCGCCCCACAAGCACGACGAGCACCACCCCGGCGAGGAGTCCCGCCTGGAGGAGATCTACTGGTTCGAGATCGCCCCGCACGACGGCGTCCCCGGCTTCGGCTACCAGCGGGTGAGCCCCTCCCCGGCCGGGAGGACCGACGTCCTCGCCGAGGTGCGGACGGGCGACACCGTCCTGATCCCGGACGGCTGGCACGGCCCCTCCATCGCCGCGCCGGGCCACGACATGTACTACCTGAACGTGATGGCCGGGCCGGACGCGACGCGGGAGTGGCTGATCCGGGACCACCCCGACCACGGCTGGATCCGCGGCACCTGGCCCGGCCTGGCCGTCGACCCCCGGCTGCCCTTCCCCCGCGCGGAGGACGACGCATGAGGCTCACCACCGCCCAGGCCCTGGTCCGCTTCCTGGCCGGCCAGTACACCGAGCGCGACGGCCGTCGCCACCGGCTGATCGCCGCCACCTGGGGGATCTTCGGACACGGCAACGTGGCCGGGATCGGGCAGGCCCTGCTGGAGAGCGGCCCGCGGGCCATGCCCTTCCTCCAGGGGCGCAACGAGCAGGCCATGGTGCACGCCGCCGTCGGCTACGCCCGGCAGAGCGGCCGGCTCTCCGCGCACGCCGTGACCACGTCCATCGGGCCCGGCGCGACCAACCTCGTCACCGGCGCCGCCCTCGCCACGATCAACCGGATCCCGGTGCTCCTGCTGCCCGGCGACACCTTCGCGACCCGGCCCGCGGATCCGGTGCTCCAGCAGCTCGAAGTCCCCTACGCCGGCGACGTCTCCGTCAACGACACCCTGCGGCCCGTCTCGCGCCACTTCGACCGGATCACCCGCCCCGAGGCCCTGGTCCCGGCCCTCCTCCAGGCGATGCGGGTGCTCACCGACCCCGTGCAGACCGGGGCCGTCACGCTCGCGCTGCCGCAGGACGTGCAGGCCGAGGCCCACGACTGGCCCGAGGAGTTCTTCGCCGAGCGGGTGTGGACCGTGCGCCGCCCGCGCCCCGACCGGCACGAGCTGGCCGCCGCCGCCGAGGCGCTACGGGGCTCCGCGCGCCCCCTGATCGTCGCCGGCGGCGGCATCCGGCACGCCGCCGCCGGGGCCGCGCTCGCCGCCCTCGCGGAGGCGACGGGGATCCCGGTCGCCACCACGCAGGCGGGCAAGGGGGCCCTCCCGTACGACCACCCCGCCGAAGTGGGCGGCGTCGGCCACACCGGGACGGCCACCGCCGACGCGCTGGCCCGCGAGGCCGACCTGGTCATCGCCGCCGGGACCCGGCTCACCGACTTCACCACCGCCTCCTCGACCCTCTTCCAGAACCCGGCCGTCCGCTTCGTCGGCCTCAACCTCGACCCGTACGACGCCCACAAGCTCGCCGCCCTGCCGCTGGTGGCGGACGCCCGCGAGGGGCTGGGGGAGCTGCTCGACGCGGTCGCCGGGTACCGGGTCGCGCCCGCGTACGAGGCCGCGTACACCGGGGCCAAGGCCGGGTGGGAGGCCCGCGTGGACGCCGCGTACGCCGTACCCGCCGACGCCGAGGACCTGCCGCCCACCCAGGCCCAGGTCCTCGGCCTCCTCGACGGGCTCGTGGACGGCACCGACATCCTGGTCAACGCCGCCGGCTCGCTCCCCGGAGACCTGCACAGGCTCTGGCGGGCCCGCTCCGCCGACCAGTACCACGTCGAGTACGGCTACTCCTGCATGGGCTACGAGATCCCCGCCGCCCTCGGCACCGCCCTCGCCGCGCCCGGCCGCCCCGTGTGGGCCCTGGTCGGCGACGGGACGTACCTGATGAACCCCACCGAACTCGTCACCGCCGTACAGGAGGGCGTCCCGGTCAAGGTGGTGATCCTCGACAACCACGGCTTCGCCTCCATCGGCGGCCTGTCGGGGGCCGTGGGCGGCGAGGGCTTCGGCACGGCGTACCGCTTCCGGGGGCCCGACGGCGCGTACGACGGCGCTCCCCTCCCGGTGGACCTCGCCGCGAACGCGGCCTCCCTGGGGATGGCCACCATCCGTACCCGCACCATCGGTGACCTGCGAAAAGCCCTCTCCGAAGCGCGTGCGGCGGACCGTCCCACATGTGTCTACGCACAGACCCGAACACCCGACACTGTGTCGGGCCCACCCCCGGCACAGGCGTGGTGGGATGTTCCTGTGGCCGAGACCGCGACCCGTGCGTCGGCGGCCCGTGCCCGTGACGAGTACGACCGGCAAGCCGCGCAGCGACGTCGCCATCTGTGAAGGAGCAAGCATGAAGACCGTCAACCACTGGATCGGTGGCAAGACCGTCGAGGGCGCGTCGGGCAACTACGGCCCGGTCACCGACCCGGCCACCGGCGAGGTCACCACGCAGGTCGCCCTCGCCTCCGCCGAGGAGGTCGACGCCGCGGTACGGGTCGCGCAGGAGGCGTTCCTGTCCTGGGGCCAGTCCTCGCTGGCCGCCCGCACCAAGGTGCTGTTCGCCTACCGCGCCCTGCTGGACGCCAACCGCGACGCCATCGCCGAACTGATCACCGCCGAGCACGGCAAGGTGCACTCGGACGCGCTGGGCGAGGTCGCCCGCGGCCTGGAGATCGTCGAGCTGGCCTGCGGGATCACCACCCAGCTCAAGGGCGAGCTGTCCACCTCCGTCTCCAGCCGGGTGGACGTCTCCTCGATCCGCCAGCCGCTGGGCGTCGTCGCGGGCATCACGCCCTTCAACTTCCCGGCGATGGTCCCGATGTGGATGTTCCCGCTGGCCGTGGCCTGCGGAAACACCTTCATCCTCAAGCCCAGCGAGAAGGACCCGTCGGCCGCCAACAAGCTGGCCGAGCTGATGACCGAGGCCGGTCTGCCCGCGGGCGTCCTGAACGTCGTCCACGGCGACAAGGCGGCCGTCGACGCGCTCCTCGCGCACCCGGGCATCTCCGCCGTGTCCTTCGTCGGCTCGACCCCGATCGCCCGCCACATCCACACCACCGCCTCGGCCAACGGCAAGCGCGTCCAGGCGCTGGGCGGCGCCAAGAACCACATGCTGGTGCTCCCGGACGCGGACCTGGACGCCGCCGCCGACGCGGCCGTCTCCGCGGCCTACGGTTCGGCCGGCGAGCGCTGCATGGCGATCTCCGCGGTCGTCGCCGTCGGCTCCATCGCGGACGAGCTCGTCGAGAAGATCCGCGAGCGCGCCGAGAAGATCAAGATCGGCCCCGGCAACGACCCCACGTCCGAGATGGGCCCGCTGATCACCGCCGCCCACCGCGACAAGGTCGCCTCCTACGTCAAGGGCGCCGCGGCCCAGGGCGCCGACGTCGTCCTCGACGGCACCGGCTACACGGTCGAGGGCAACGAGAACGGCCACTGGATCGGCCTGTCCCTCCTGGACAACGTCAGGACCGACTCCGACGCCTACCGCGACGAGATCTTCGGTCCGGTGCTGTGCGTGCTGCGCACCGAGACCTACGAGGAGGGCGTGGCTCTCATCAACGCCTCGCCGTTCGGCAACGGCACCGCGATCTTCACCCGCGACGGCGGCGCCGCCCGCCGCTTCCAGCTGGAGATCGAGGCGGGCATGGTCGGCGTGAACGTGCCGATCCCGGTGCCGGTGGGCTACCACTCCTTCGGTGGCTGGAAGGACTCGCTCTTCGGCGACCACCACATCTACGGCAACGACGGCATCCACTTCTACACGCGCGGCAAGGTCGTCACCACCCGCTGGCCGGACCCGGCCGACGCCCCGGCCGGCGTGGACCTGGGCTTCCCCCGCAACCACTGATGCCCGGCAGCCGGTGACGCCCGGAGGCCTCCGGTTCCCCGGAAGCCTCCGGTTCCCCGGCCGCCGCCGTCGTCGGCCGGCGCGTCCCCGGACAGCAGGACCCCCTGGCCAACCCTCACCGGCCGGGGGGTCCTGCCGTTCGCCGCGCCGGGCCGCCCGGGGGGTCCGTGGCTCGGGCCGCCCGGGGGTCCCCGGGGTGCCAGGGGTGCCCGGGGTGCTCGGGCCGCGCGGGGCCTCGCCGGTCAGTGCGTCCGCGCCAAGTCCCGTTCGGCTTGGGGCCGTGGGGGATCCGAGCGTCGCCGCCGGCGCAGTACCAGCACGGCCGTCCCCGCCCCCGCCAGCACCAGGACCGCTCCCGCCGCCGCCCAGGGGACCGCGAGGAAGTCCGTGGCGGACTCGGAGGAGAGGTCGGGGTAGGCGGCCGCGCCCGCCGAGACCTTGACGCTCACCCAGTCCAACTGGGGCGAGTCCGGCCACGGCTCGGTCATCTCCACCCGCTGCCCCGGCAGCAGCACCAGCTTCGGCTCCCGGGCCGGCCGGTCCAGCACCCGGCGCCCGAACAGTCCCCGCGCGGACACCGCCACCTTCGGCTCCACCACCACGTTGCCCCGGTTGACCAGCGCGTACGAGACCGTGGCGCGGGCGTCCTTCACCCACGGCAGCAGGGGTGCCCCCCGGGTGACCCGTACGTCCTCCACGCTCAGCCCCGGGGTCAGCGGTCCCGGTACCCGGAAGTACAGCCGGGCCCCCACCGAACGCTTCACCCCCACCTGCAGCTTGCCGTCCTTCTGTACCCCCTCGACGGCGGTGTTGAGGGCGACGATCCCGCCGACGTGATCGCCCGGCGTGGCGTCCCCGGGGACCTTGACGGTGAAGGGGATGTCGGCGCGGCCCTTCGGCGGCACGGTCACGGTGGCCGACGCCTGCGGTGCCAGCGCGATCCAGGTGCCGACGTCCTCGGGCTTCGTTTCGGCGGGCAGCAGCGCGAAGGCGCCCCCCGACGGGGTGTTCACGGCGTCGGTGGCGAAGACCTGGAAGGTCAGCTCCTTGTCGGAGGAGTTCAGGATCGTGGCGCTGTCGCTGACGGTGGCCCCGGCGGCGCCCTGGTGGAAGAAGTACGCGCGGTCGGTCATCGCGGCGCCCGCGGCGGGCGTGGGGAACACCCCCCAGGTGCCGTTGTCCGCGGCCGTGGCGGGGGCGGCGGACAGGGCGGGGAGCAGCAGCAGCCCGCACAGTCCGGCGAGGAGGACGTGCGGGAGGGTGCGCAGGCGCATGGGCGGGTCTCTCCAGTCACGGCGCGGAACGGGAAGAGGGGTGGTGCGACGCCGTGGCGCCGCACCACCCCGGGGCCGGGCCCGGTCAGGCGATCGAGAAGGTCACGACCGACTGGTAGGTGTCGGCGAACATGAACGGCGGCAGCTGCAGCATCGCCGCGCCGCCCACGGCGAACTCGCCGCCGGTCAGCTCGTCACCACCGGCCGCCTGGGAAGCGACCTTCATCGGGGTGTCGGTGATCGCGCCCGGCGCACCGGCGGTGCAGGTGCTCGGGCTGTCCGGGTTGGTCACGGTGCAGGACGGCTGGATGCCGATCTGCGCCTTCGCCATCGAGTGGCCGGTCGTCTGGTTCAGGAACGGCGTACGGGTCGCCGTCACGTCCCAGCCGAGGCTGCCGCCGCGGAAGTCCTGGACGGTGGCGGCGTTGAACGCGCCGAACACCGACTGGGCCTTGCCGTTGATGGTCACCGCGCCGAAGCTGACGGCCGGCTGGCCGTCCTTCGGGCCGAGGGCCAGCGGTCCGGGCAGCACCTCGACGTCCACCGGGTTCTGCACGCCCGCCTGCTCCTCGACGAACACGAAGGGCTTGGCCGGGGGTACCGAACCGTCGATCTTGATGGCGTCGGCCTTCTTGGTGACCGTGATGTTGCAGGTGGCGGCGCCGGTCGCGTCCGCCGTGCCGGTACCGGTGTCACCGGTCGCGGCGCCCGCGAGGAGGGCGGAACAGGTGACCGCGCCGGCCGGGAAGTTGGCGCCGGTTGCGGTGACGGCGGTGCCCGCCTTGCCGCTGTTGGGCGTCAGCCTCGTGGTGACCGGGTCCTTGGGCAGGGCCTCGACGGCCACCGAGCCGACGGAGGCGCTGGGACGCGGATCCGGCGTACAGGTCGTCGTGTAGACCGTGCCGCCGAGGTCGGCGTCCGTGATCACCTGGTCGATGGTGATCTGGACCGTGGTGCCCTCGGTGCCGTCCGGGACGGTGATGTTCCCGCTGAAGGCGGGCGGGTCGGCCTTCTTGCCGGCTTCCTGGTGGCTGGGGACGGCCGCGCTGGTGACCGTCTGGGCGACCCCGCCGACGAGCAGCTTCGCCTTGATCGTGTTGACCGTGTCGATGGTGAACATCGGGACGACCGGGGTCTCACCGGGGTCGATGGTGATGGGGACGCTCTGGCCGGCCTTCGCGGTGTCCGGCAGCGTGATCGTGTAGTCCTGATTGCCGTTGGCGCCCGGCTGGGGCGCCGGGGCCACGCACTTCACGGGGACCGAAGTGGTCTTGGTCGCGGCCTGCGCCGTGCCCGTGAGGGCCACCACACCGCCCGTCAGGGCCAGGGAAAGGGCGCCCGCCCCGGCCAGAACTCTTCGTCGGAACGTTGTACTCACTGGGTCGCGACTCCTTCGTCAGACGAAACCCCTCCCCCCACCCGCTGTGGGGAGGAGGTTGAGCCGGTGCGGATGGCCGTCATTGACGCGTCGCGGTCATGAGAAGTCAATGGCTTGCTTTCGCCCGAAGCACACACACATTGATGTCCCATCAGACCCGGTCTGATGGGACATCGGATACCGACTGGTCGGTGGCGGGTACGCCCGGGGCGGGAGGGGTCAGCGGTCCGTCGGGACGTGCAGGAGCAGGTTCGGGGTTCCGGCCGGGAGGTTCGTGATCCGGTCCGGAACGGCGGCGCGCACCAGGGCCTGGCGCACCTGTTCGGGGGACGGGTGCATGCCGGTCACGCCGGGCAGGCCGACGGTGCCGGGCGCGGCCGGTGCGCCACCGGTCCCGCCGGTCCCGGTCGTGCCGTTCCCGGTGTCCGACAGGATCAGCGCGGCCACGCCCGCCACGTGCGGGGCGGCCATGGAGGTGCCGGAAGCGCGGGCGAGGGCGGTCGCGGAGCCCTTCCAGGCGGAGACGACGGACACGCCCGGCGCGGAGATGTCCACGCAGGGGCCGTGGTTGGAGAACGCGGGGCGGCGGTCGGCGGCGTCGGTCGCGCCGACGGTGAGGGCCTGCGGGACGCCGGAGGGGGAGCCGGCGCAGGCGTCCTTGCCCTCGTTCCCGGCGGCCACGGTGAAGGTGATCCCGGACGCCACCGCGCGGATGACGGCCGCGTCCATGGCGTGGCTACGGGAGCCGCCCATGCTCATGTTGGCCACCAACGGGCCCTTCGGCGCGTTCTTGACCGCGTCCTTCACCATCCAGTCCAGGCCGCGCAGGATGGCCGACAGTCGCCCGTCACCCCGGCAGTCGGCCACCTTCACCCCGACGAGGGACACCCCCTTCGCGACCCCGTACGTAGCCCCGCCGACGGCCGCCGCGACGTGGGTGCCGTGGCCGTTGCAGTCGGACGCGCCCTCCAGGAACACCGCGTTGTAGCCGGCGCGGGCGCGTCCGCCGAACTCCTGGTGGAGGGTGTTGATTCCGGTGTCGACCACGTAGACGGTGACGCCCCGGCCCTGGGAGGCGTACGTGTACGAGCCGTCGAGCGGCAGCTCGCGCTGGTCGATCCGGTCCAACGGCCAGGGCGCGGACCGCTGCACGGCGGCGGCGGGTGCCGCGGGTGCCGGGGCCGCGGCGGCGGGGGTGGGGGTGGGGGTGGGAGCGGGCACCGCGGGAGCCGAGGGCGGGGGCGGCGTCGGGTCGTCGGAGATCCGGTAGAGCCCGTCCGGCTCCACGGAGGCCACCCTCGGGTCGGCGGCGAGCTCGGCGGCGCGGGCCGCGGTGGTGCGTACGGCGAAGCCGTTGAGGGCGGTGTCGTAGACCGCCGAGACCTGGTCGCCCGCCTCCGCCGCCTCGGCGGCGAGCGCACGGGCCGGGGCGCGGGAGCTGGTGTCCTTGAGGACGACGACGTAGGGGGCGGTGGGGACGTCGGTGGCACGCGCGGCGTCGGCGGTGCGCGGCGGCAGGACGGTGGCCGCCGCGAGGAGGGCGGCGGCCGGGAGGAGCGCGGTCATGGCGGTCATGCCGCCGATGCTCGGGCCGCCCCGGCGACGGCGCGCGGAGGGTGCGCCGACTGGCCGCACGACACGCCGCCGCGGGGGGCGCGGCGGACTAACCGAGCGCCCAGCCGCGCATCGTGAAGACGCCCTCGTCCTCGGCGCCCGCCGAGTCGTAGGTTGCCAGGGCGGGGCCGTTCCCGGTATCGACCCCCACCCACATGCCGTAGCAGCCGCGCGCCCTGGCCTCGTCTGCGAGGGCCAGGGTCAGGGCGCGGCCGATCCCGCGCCGCCGGTGGGCCTCGTCCACGGAGAGTTCGTAGAGGCACATCTCGGTGCCTTTGTCGGGGTGGGTCATCTCGACGCCGGAGACCATGCCGACCGGCACGTCCCCGACGTAGGCGATGAGCATCAGGTGACCGGGCGTGTCGAGGAAGCGCCGGGCCCAGTCCTCACGGGCGGGACCGTCGAAGAGCCCTTCGGCCGCCACGAGTTCGGCGCAGCTGCGGGCACGGCGGATGTCCATGGCCCGACCCTAGGCCCTGTCGTCGGAGCGGCGCCCGCCCGCGCCGTTGTCGGGGCCCGGAACGGGTCCGGTTACGCGCGCCCCTCCACCTCAGGACGCTTCCCCTCGGCCCCTCGGCCCCTCGGCCCCTCGGCCCCTCGGCCCCTCGGCCCCTCGGCCCCTCGGCCCCTCGGCCGCCCAGCCTCTCGGCCCCCCAGCCCCTCGGCACCGAGGGGGCCCGGTGCGCCGGATGTCGCGGCTGACCGGCGGCTCGGGCCGCGCGCCGGGACCGGCCGGTCCGGCGGCTCCGGGTCGGTCAGGTGGCGCGGAGGGCCAGGGCGGCCGCGAAGGCGGATGGTGCCGGGAGGTCGCGCAGGGTCCAGCCCGGGACCGGCGCCGGAGTGGCCGCCGAGCCCACGTACGGGTCGGCCAGGCCGAGTGCCAGTCCCGTGCCGGTGGCCTTGAGGTAGGCCTCCTTGCGGGACCACACCCGCGCGAGGGCCGCCGGGCGGTCCGCCACCGGGAGGCCGGAGAGCTCGGCCGTCTCCGCCGGGTGCAGGGTGCCCAGGACGTCGTCCACCGCTCCCGCTCCGGGCAGACCCTCGATGTCCACGCCGACCGGTACCCCCGCGAAGGCGAAGTACGCCATGTCGTCGCTGTGCGAGAGCGAGAAGTGCAGCGCGCCCCCGGCCACGGCGGGGCGCCCGTGCGGCCCGCCGCAGCACGGGCAGTCCTCCCGCACCAGGGCGACCCGCTCCGGCGGGAGCCCGAGGTATCCGCCGAGCAGTACGCGCAGCCCCAGGTGCGACGCGAGGTAGCTGCGGCGGTCGCCCGCGCGCAGCAGCCGCGAGAGCCGGTCCCGCTCGGACGCGTCCAGCAGCGCGACGGCACCGGCGACGTCGTGGCCGCCGACCACCTCGCGCGTGGTGTCCAGCGCCCACACCGTTACGGCGGCGCCCACCGGGAGCGCACCGGTCCGGGGTATGCCCTCGCCGAGTTGGTTCACGTACTCGATCACCCGATGAGGGTAGACGAGGAGGCGGGCCCGGCTACCCTCGTCCGGTATTGATCTTTCCGAGTCCAGGGGGAACTCGCCGTGCACAGTGCCGTCGTGACGCCGGAAGGCGACCGGATCCGCTGGGTCGAACTCGCCGGGGAGGGGCCGGTCCGCGTCTTCCTGCACGGGCTCGGCTCCACCTCGCCGGCCTACTTCGCGGCCGTCGCCGCCCACCCGTTGCTGGCCGGGCGGCGCTCGCTGCTGGTCGACATGCTGGGGCACGGGCACAGCGACCGGCCCGAGGCGTTCACGTACACCCTGGAGGCGCACGCCGACGCCGTCGCGCGGGCGCTCACCGAGGCCGGGGCCGAGGGGGCCGAGCTGATCGGCCACAGCATGGGCGGGGCGGTGGCCATCGTGCTCGCCGCCCGGCACCCCCGGCTGGTCTCCCGGCTCGTGCTGGTCGACGCCAACCTGGACCCGGTCCCGACCGTTCCCCGCACACCGGGCAGTAGCGGGATCGCCTCCTACACGGAGGAGGAGTTCCTGGCGGGGGGCTGGGCCGAGGTCCGCGACCGGGTCGGCGCGCACTGGTGGTCGACCATGCGGCTGGCCGGCCGCACCGCCCTGCACCGCAGCGCGGTGCACCTCGCCGCGGGCACCACGCCCACCATGCGCGAGCTCCTGCTGGACCTGAAGCTCCCGCGCAGCTTCCTCTACCCGGAGGCCGACGGCTCCCTGCCCGGGGCCGAGGCCCTGGAGGCCGCCGGGGTCGCCGTCGTCGCGGTGCCGGACTGCGGGCACAACATCATGCTGGACAACCCCGAGGCCTTCGTCCGCGCCACCGCCGCCGCCCTCGCCCCGACCGCGCCCTGACCCGTCCCCGCCGGGCGGACCCGGGGGAGCGCCGGGAACGACGGCGGGTTCAGCGGCGCCCGGCCGGGACGGCCGAGGCCGGTGCCACGGAGGGCTGTCCGTCCGGTATTCGCGCCCCCGGCGAGGGCGTGCCGTCGGTCCAGGCGTAGACCTTCCTGCCGCGTACGGCGACCTGGTACTGGTACCGGTCCCGGCACTCGGGCCGTTCCTCGGAGCGCGTGTCGCCGGGCCACCAACGGGCGTCCAGATGGGGCCCGCCCGCCTTCTTCGGGGCGCTGACGGCGCACTGCGGACCATCGAGCGGGGTCTTGCCGAGGGTGAACCGGATCAGCCGGGCCTCGCCGGTGGTGCGCACCCGTACGCGGACATCGGTGGCGTCCTTCGGTATCCAGCTCGGCAGGACGAACGCCAGGTCACCGCGCGTGGGCGCGTCGGCGGCGGTGGCGAAGTGCCTGCCCTTCTCCTTGAAGAAGCGGTCGTTGAGGGTGTTGGTGACCGGGTTGGGCGGAAGGTTCGGCAGGGCGAGCGCGGCGATGGCGAAGGCTCCCGCCAAGGCGGCGGCGATGACGAGCGGACGGCGGTTCATGGCTATAAGTGTTCGGATCGAAGCCCGATCGCGCGTCCCTCCGCAGTACGAATCCCGACTCTGCCTGAAGTCGCATACGCCGTCATACCTGAGTGCCGGTCCGGGCGGCCGGCGTAGGCCCACGGTCCTTCGCGGGGGCACCGGGCGAGGGTGGCCCCGCCGGACCGCGGGACCGCCGGCCGCGCCCGTCCCGCCGGACCGCCGCACCCCGGCCCCGCCCGTCCCGCCGGACCGCCGCACCCCGGCCCCGCCCGTCCCGCCGGACCCGCCGGGCCTCGTTATAGGTGTGCTGGGGATCGCAGATATGCCGGGCTCCGAGAGTGAACCCACAAGCCGCGCCGCGCAGTTGACGGGCGGCCTGCTCTCTCCCCCCACTCCCCCCGCCGCCCGGAGGAATGCCATGCGTCTTCGTCTCGCTCCCCTGCTCGCCGCCACGGCGGCCGCGGGTCTGCTCGCCCTCGCGACCCCCGCGTCGGCTGCCCCGGCGGACAAGCCGCAGGTCCTCAGCGGTTGGACGCAGACCAGCGCGTCCAGCTACAACGCCTGGGTCGCGGCGCGCGGCAGCCAGGGCAACTGGGCCGCGTACGGCTTCGACTGGTCCACGGACTACTGCTCGTCCTCCCCGGACAACCCGTTCGGCTTCCCGTTCCAGACGGCCTGCGCCCGCCACGACTTCGGCTACCGCAACTACAAGGCGGCGGGTTCCTTCCCGGCGAACAAGTCCCGGCTGGACGACGCCCTGTACGCGGACCTGAAGCGGGTGTGCTCGCAGTACTCGGGCGTCAAGAAGGGTTCCTGCGACAGCACCGCCTGGACGTACTACCAGGCGGTCAAGGCGTTCGGCGTCTCCCCGCAGGACGCCCCGGCCGCCTGACGGCCCCGGCCCGGCCCCGGCCCCGTTCCAGCCCGTCCCGGCCCCGTCCTGTACCCGCCCCCCGATCCCCGTCCCGCCCTCGCCCCCGTCGGGCGGGACGGTCCCCCTTCGCGGGAAACACGGAAGCCCTCCCGGTGGGAGGGCTTCCGTCGTGGTGCGGAGAGTGCCCCCGGCAGGACTCGAACCTGCGGCCAAGCGCTTAGAAGGCGCCTGCTCTATCCACTGAGCTACGGGGGCCGGAAGGTGACCGTGGTGGCCTGGAGCCCCTTGGTGGGGGTGGGACTGCGGTCCGTGCCGGGTCAAGGATAGGGCTCCGGTCGCCTTGTCCCGGTTGCTTCACCCGCGTGCCACGATGTGGAGGTTCGGTGAAGCGGTCCCGATAATCGCAGGCAGGTGCGATTCGCGCATCGCTTTTGCGCCGCGTCGGCCTGGGTGTTGTGCACTCGTTATGCCTGCGTCCCACTCGTCCTCCGTGTCCAGGATGTCCTGCCGAGGTCGCGGTCGGCGCGCAGAGGGCGTATAAGCTTCAAAAATGGTCCCAAATTGGGCATTCTTCGCATGTGGTGACCTTGGATGTTCGGCCTCAGCTGCTCGATGCCCTGTCCGCCCTGCGCGACCGGGTCGCGTCCGTGCGTCTGCCGCTGCCCCTGCCCGGCGCCCCGCGCGCCCGCCAGACCAGAGCCGAGCTGCTCGCGCAGCTCGACGACTACCTCGTACCCCGGCTGAAGGCGCCCGAGGCGCCCCTGCTCGCCGTCGTCGGCGGGTCCACCGGTGCCGGTAAGTCCACCCTCGTCAACTCCCTCGTCGGACGCCAGGTGAGTGAAGCCGGGGTGCTCCGGCCGACGACACGCACCCCCGTGCTCGTCTGCCATCCGGATGATCATCACTGGTTCGCCGGAATGCGGATCCTCCCCGACCTCCTGCGCGTCTGGGCCCCCGAAGGCGAGGACGAACTGCTTCCCGCGCCCAAGAAGCGCCCTCCACTCGGATCCAACCAGCGGACCGTGACGGGCGAACTGAGGATCGAGACCGTCTCGACCCTCCCGCGAGGGCTGGCCGTCCTCGACGCCCCCGACGTCGACTCCCTCGTGGTCGAGAACCGGACGCTCGCCGCGCAGCTGATCTGCGCCGCCGACGTCTGGGTCATGGTCACCACCGCCTCGCGGTACGCGGACGCCGTCCCCTGGCACATGCTGCGCACCGCCAAGCAGTACAGGGCCACCCTGGTCACCGTCCTGGACCGGGTCCCGCACCAGGTGCTCGCCGAGGTCTCGCGGCAGTACGGGGCCCTGCTCACCCGGGCCGGGCTGGGCGACGTACCGCGGTTCACGGTGCCGGAGCTGCCCGAGTCGGCGGGCGGGGGCGGGCTGCTGCCGGCGAGCGCCGTCGCGCCGCTGCTCGCCTGGCTCAGCCACCACGTCCAGGACCCGGCCGCCCGGCAGTACGCCGTCGGGCGGACCGCGCTGGGCGCCCTCGACTCCCTCGGACGCCGCATGCCGGAACTCGCCTCCGCCGTCGCCGCGCAGCACGCCGCCGCCGTACGGCTGACGTCCGCCGTCGAGGACGCGTACAAGCAGGAGGGCCGGCGGGTCCGCAACCGCCTGGACCGGGGCGCCGTACTCGCCGGGGACGCGCTGACCAGATGGCGCGGCTACCCCCTCGACACCAGTGCCGACGAACTGCTCGACTCCCTCGCCGAATCGCTGGCCGCGCTCCTGCAGTGCGCCGTGGCCGCCGCCGACGAACGCATCGCCGCCGCCTGGCGGCGCGAGCCGGCGGCCGGGGCGGTGACGCTGCCCGCGCCCGACCGCGAGGCGGCCGAACGCATCGGCGTGGCCGTACGACGCTGGCGGCGCGTCCTGGAGGAGCTGGCCGAGGAGGAGGTCGCCCGGCTCGACCGGCAGCCGGCGCCCGACCCCGACGCCATCGCGGCCCTCCTCGTCGCCGCCCTCCTGGGCGGCAAGCGGGCCCGGCCGGCGGGGGAGAAGCTCGCCGAACGGATCGGCGTACAGACCGCCGTACGGCTGCGGGACCGGGGCGGGGAGCTGGTCGCCGAACACCTCGACCAGGTGCTGCGCGCCGAACGCGACCGCAGGCTCGCCCCGCTGGAAGCGCTCGAAGTGACCCCGGAACCGCAGGCCGAGCTGATCGCCGCGCTGTCCCTACTGCAGAAGGAGAGGTGACGCGGTGACCGCGCTGACCGACCGCGACCGCACCGACGACCGCTGGGACGACGGCTTCATCGCGCGCTCGCGCCACCGGAGCCTGCGCAAGGGCGGGGCGGGGGCACGAGGAGGAGGACCGCGGTCCGGTTCCCCGGGGGCGTCGGGGCCGCGCGGGGAACGCGGCGGCCTCGACGGCGTCGACCCCGACGACTTGGACGACGTGTTCGGCGAGGAGCGGGACGAGGAGCGCCGCGAGGGCGACGAGGCCCTGGTCCGGGCCGTCTCCGGCGCCGGCAGCGACGGCGGCAAGGCCCCCGCCCTGCCGCTCAGCCCCGAGGCGCAGGCCCTGCGACTGCGCCTGGACGCCCTGCGCCAGCTCGTCGGGCTGTCCCGGACCCGGCTGGACGGCAAGACCCTCGCCGAGGCCGGCCGGGTGCTGGACGAGGCGGCCGCGCGACGCGGCCTGTCACCGCAGCACACGGTCGTCGCCATCGCCGGAGCCACCGGAAGCGGCAAGTCCACACTCTTCAATTCACTCGCCGGAGTGCAGATCTCCGAGACCGGTCTGCGCCGCCCGACCACCGCCGCGCCGATCGCGTGCAGTTGGTCCGACGGGGCCGCGGGACTGCTGGACCGGCTGGAGATCCCGGGCCGGCTGCGGCGCAGGCCCCGGGAGACCTCGGAGGCCGAGGTGCTGCGCGGGATGGTCCTCGTGGACCTGCCCGACCTGGACTCGGCGGTCGGCGCGCACCGCGACCACGTGGACCGGGTGCTGGCGCTGGTCGACGCGGTGGTGTGGGTGGTGGACCCGGAGAAGTACGCGGACGCCGTCCTGCACGAGCGGTACCTGCGACCGCTGGCCGGCCACGCGGAAGTGACGTTCGTCGTCCTGAACCAGGTGGACCGGCTGCCCGGCGAGGCCGCCGACCTCGTCCTGGACGACCTGCGCCGGCTCCTGGACGACGACGGCATCGCGCTCGGCGAGCACGGCGAGCCGGGGGCCACCGTGCTCGGACTGTCCGCCCTGACGGGTGAGGGGGTCGGGGAACTCCGCGAGCTGCTCGGACAGTTCACCCAGGAGAAGGGCGCCGCGACCCGCCGCATCTCCGCCGATGTGGACCGGGCCGCCGGACGTCTGCGGCCCCTGTACGTCGCCGACGGCCACGCCGGACCCGAGATCGGCGAGGCAGCCCGCGCCGAGTTCGAGGACCGGCTCGCGGAGGCCGTCGGGGCCTACGCGGCCGGCCTCGCCGCCGAACGGGCCTGGCGGCGCAACGCCGGCAAGGCCTGCGGCACGCCCTGGCTGCGGCTGTGGCGCTGGTACGAGGGCCGGCGCGCCCCGCGCACGCTGGCGGGCCTGGCCGCCCTCGCCGCGATCGGCCGTACCCCGGCGGCTTCCGAGCAGACGCCGGTCGAGCAGGAGGTGACCGCCCGGCAGCGGGTGGAGCAGGCCGTGCGGACCGTCGCGGACGAAGCGGTCGTCGGGCTGCCCGACCCCTGGGCCCAGGCCGTGCGGGAGACCGCCGTACGCGGCGCCGAACGGCTGCCGGAGGCGCTCGACGAACTGGCGGTCACGCTGGGTGCGGCCGTCGCGGTGCCCGCCGCCAGGCCGCCGCGGCCCACCTGGTGGCCCGCGGCGGTGCTGGCGCAGGCGGCCATGACGCTGGTGCAGATCTTCGGCGGGCTCTGGCTGGTCGGACAGATCGCCGGGGTCCTGGAGCCGAAGCTGCTGCCGCCGGTGCTGTTCATGGTGGCGGGGATCGTCGGAGGGCCGCTCGTGGAGTGGGCGTGCTCACTCGCGGCCCGCGGTCCCGCGCGCCGCTACGGACAGGACGCCGAGCGCAAACTGCGGCAGGCCGCGGCCGGCTGCGGGCGGGCCCGGGTGCTGGAGCCGGTGGCGGCGGAGCTGCTGCGCTACCGCGAAGTGCGCGAGCAGTACGCCACCGTCGCCGCAGGGGGGACGAAGTTGTCCACAACCCGCCAGTAGTCCACAGGCCCGAGCGGGGAGGGCGGCCCCGCGCCAGCATGGTCGTATCCCGTGCGGACGGTCCGGACGGGTACGACGCGGGGAGGGCTGCCGGGATGAACGACACCCTGGTGACGCTGGTGGGGTACGTGGCGACGCAGATCGACTTCAAGGAGACGCCGGCCGGCCCGTCGGCGCGGTTCCGCTTCGCGGTGACCCCGAGGTACTTCGACCGGCGCACGGACACCTGGACGGATGCGGCGACCAGCTTCTACACGGTCTGGGCGCGACGCGTGCTGGCACTGAACCTGGCGAGTTCCGTCTCGGTCGGGGAACCCCTCGTCGTCCACGGGCGGTTGCGGGTCCGGGAGGACCCACCCGACGGCGACGGCGTGCGGTGGTTCTCGGCCGACATCGACGCGGTGGCCGTCGGACACGACCTGAACCGCGGAACTGCCGCGTTCCGGCGGGTGGTCAAGACGGACACGCCACTGATGGGGCCTCAGAAGGCGGCGGTGGTCTGAGTGTTCGAGGAGGCTAGGATTCCCCGGTACTCACGGGCACCTGGGTCATTGGCCCGAAGGGGAAGACTGTGTCGATTGCTGTTCCCGCGTCCTCTGCGTCCTCTGCGTCCCCCGATCCCCGCGCCTCCGCGTGGGGATCGCCGTCCCCACCCGTGGGCGGATCACCGTCCGCGTCCGCCGCGCCACCGGCCGTCGCCGCGGCCCGCGCGACGATTCCGCTTCCCGCCGGGCCCGTTGGCCCCGGAGTCGTTCCCGGGGGGCTCGCGCGGCCCGTTCCGGATCCGGGCTCGGGCGCCGGGGGCCCGGCGCGGGCGTCTGTGCGGCGGCCCCTGGCGGTCGCCCTGCTCACCGCCGCCGCCCTCGCCAGCGGACCCGGGGCCCGCGCCTCGACGGACCCGGACCCGGCCGCCGGCCGGGCGGCGGAGGGCGCGAGCGCCGTGCTGGACGGGCTGAAGACGTACGGGCAGGCGGTCCTGCGCGCCGGGGACGGTTCGGTCCGGCAGATCCCGGCCGGGCTCTACGAGATGCGGGTCGACGGCGGCGGCATGCTCCAGACCTACGGGGTCGGGATCGCGGGCTCGGCGCAGCCGCAGGCCCGGTACACGGAGAGCGGCTGGAACGGCAGCTCCCTGGCGGGCAACGCCGAGGCCGGACGGATCCGCTGGGTCCTGGAGCACTCCTATCCGCAGCACAACGACCTGGCCGGGCTCGCGAAGGAGGCCGGCGCCGGGACGCTGACCGCGGAGAGCGCCGCCGCGGGGACCCAGGTGGCCATCTGGCGGCTGGCCGACGGCGCGCAGGTCGAGGCGGCCGACCCGGCGGCGGCGCGGCTGGCCGACTACCTCCAGCGGGAGGCGGGGCGGCTGCCGGAGCCCCCGGCCTCGTTGGACCTGGACCCCGGCCAGGTGTCCGGCCCGGTGACGGGGCCGACCGGCAGCCGGCTCGGGCCGGTCACGGTCAGAACGGGGGCGCAGAGCGTGACCGTCACCCCGGACGCGGCGGCCGCGGCCATGGGGGTGCGCGTGGTGGACGCCGAGGGGCGGCCGCTGAACTCCGCGGGCAACGGGAGCAGGCTCTACTTCGAGGTGCCCGCGGGCACCCCGGACGGGACGGCGTCGGTCATCGTGCAGGGCTCCACGAAGGTGCCCGTCGGGAGGGTCTTCACCAGCGGGATCCCGGCCGAGGCGCAGGTCGTGGCCGGCTCCAGCGACGCCGCGGCGACGGCCACCGCCACGGCCGTCTGGCCGCGGGGGCAGTCGTCGGCGGCGCAGGGCCCGGCGGGGACGGTGGGCACCCTGGCGGGCGCCTCGGAGGTGGCGGGCGCCGAGGCGGCCGCGACCGTCTCGCCGGAGTCCCCGGACGACGAGCGGCTGGCCACCAGCGGCAGCTCCGCCGCCACGCCGGTGATCGCCTCGCTCGCGGTGGGACTGGTGGTACTGGGAGGCATGGTGGTCCTCCTGCTGCGCAAGCGTCCGTTGGAGGGAGAGGAGGACGCAGAGGGGTCCGAGGGAGCGGAAGGCTGATTCCGGAGCGTCGTCCCGGGGTAGGCGCAGGCAATGGCTGATCAGGAACTGACCTGGCGGGGCACGGTCGCGCGGTGGGACCGGGGGCTGTTCGACGCGGTGGCCCGGCGGCACTGGCCGGGCGCCGACCGGGTGCTGCCGCGGCTCGGGCGCGCCGCCAACCACGGGGTGCTGTGGGGCGGGGCCGCCGTGGCGATCACCGTCCTCGGCTCACCGCGGGCCCGCGCGGCGGCGCTGCGCGGGATCGGCTCGCTGGCGCTGGCCTCGGCCACGATCAACACCGTCGGGAAGTGGTCGGTGCGCAGGCCCCGGCCCGTGCTGGACGGGGTTCCGGTGCTGCGGCAGCCAGCCGTGCAGCCGCGGACCACCTCGTTCCCGTCCGGGCACTCCGCCTCGGCCTTCGCCTTCGCCGCCGGTGTGGCCCTCGAATCGCCGGCGTGGGGGGCCGTACTGGTCCCCGTCGCCGCGTCGGTGGCCTTCTCGCGCGTCTACACCGGGGTGCACTACCCCTCCGACGTGGTGGTCGGGTCGGCGCTCGGGGTGGCCGCGGCGTTCGCCGTACGACGCCTCGCGCGCGAGGCCGAGCGGGCGAGGGCCGTACCGGGCGACGAGCGCCGGGCGCCCGGGGTACCCGCCCTGCCGGACGGGGAGGGGCTCACGGTCGTGGTGAACACCGCCTCGGGCACGGCCGGGTCGGCGGGGTTCGACGTGCTGCGCGAGCGGCTGCCCAAGGCGGAGGTCGTCGAATGTGCCGGTGAGGAGCTGGAGGCCGAGCTGGCCGCGGCCGCCGCCCGGGCCGAGGTGCTGGGGGTCTGCGGGGGTGACGGCACCGTCAACGCCGCGGCCACGGCGGCCCTGCGCGCCGGGGTGCCGCTCGCCCTGTTCCCCGGCGGCACCCTGAACCACTTCGCGCTCGACCTCGGGCTCGGCGGCGCCGAGGACACCTGCCGGGCGATCGCCGAGGGCCAGGCCGTCCGGGTCTCGGTGGGCCGGATCACCCCGACGGACGGGTCCGGCGACGGCGCGACGCGGTACTTCCTGAACAACTTCAGCATCGGCGCCTACCCGGAGCTGCTGCGCCACCGGCTGCGCTGGGCCCCGCGGATCGGCGGCGGCCCGGCCGCCGTGCTCGCCGCCTGGCGGGTGCTGCGGGCCGAGCGGCCCGTCCGGCTCACCCTGGCCGGACGCCCCCGCAGCGTCTGGCTGCTCTTCGCGGGCAACGGCACCTACCACGGCACCGGGCCCACGCCCCGGCGCCGCGACGGGGTCGGCGAGGGCCTCCTCGACCTCCGGCTCGTCCACGGCGGAGGCCGGCCGGGCCCCCGCCTGCTGGCCGCGGCCTTCACCGGCCCGCTGAGCCGGTCCCCGCTCCACGTGGCCACCCGTCGGCACGGTCTCCGCGTCGAGGACATCCCGCCGGGCACCCCGCTCGCCTACGACGGCGAATACGCCAAGGCGCCCGGCTCGCTCGTGCTCGCCGCGCTCCCCGACGCCCTGACCGTCTACCGCCCCCGCTGACCGCCCCCGGACGGCGCCCCCGCCTCCCCGACCCGTCCGTCGGGGCCGTGCGCTTCGTAGTCGTCGGGCCCGTAGCCGCGCGGTCCGTAGCCGTCGGGTCCGAAGTCCTCGGGCCCGTAACCGTGGGGCCCGACGCCGTCCGGGCCGTCGCCCTCCGGCCCGTCCCCGTCCCCGCCCCCTTCCCCGTCCACCGCGTCGTCCGGAACCACGGGACCCGGTTCCACCCCGAGGTCGGTGCGCATCACGGACCGCGCCCGTACCCAGGCGTCGCCCAGCTCCAGCAGCCCGGCCGGAATTTCGTCGAACCCCCACCCCGGCGACGGGTTCCCCCGCTCCAGCCGCATCGTCCGGGCGTACGCGCCCGCCAGCTCCCGGGTCAGGGTGCCCGTCACCGCCACGATCGCGCTGGCGAGCGCCAGTAACGCGTTGTCCACTCTTCCCCGCCCCCTGTCCCTCCGGAACACCGGCGCCCCACCGCTCAGGCGGCCCCCGCACCCCGACCGGTGTCGAGGATGCCGGCTCCGACGCCGCCCGGGGGCCCTGCCGGCCAGGCCGGGCGCGGGTTCCGCGGTGCCTTCGGGGTCTGCTCGGGCAGCCACGTGTGCCCGACGTCCGTGCGCCACGGGGAACCGGGGCTCGGCGGGCGCTCCCGTGTGGGAGGGGCCGGCCCCACGACGTACCAGCCGCCGACGAACCAGCCGGGGATCCGCGCGAACCGGCCGCGCCACGTGCGCGACCCGTCGTCGCGCGCCGGCGGCTCCATCACCTGCGGGAACCGGTCGAGGAGCGGCTGTCGGCGTTGGCGGTCGGTCCCCCTCCGGTCCGTGCCCAGGTCAGGGCCCCGGGACCATACGCGTTTCCCCCGGGGGATGGACGTACGGCAGTATGGGGTGTATCTGCCCACCATCGATCTGCCGGACGGTTTCTCTTGGCTGAGTACATCTACACCATGCGCAAGACGCGCAAGGCGCACGGTGACAAGGTGATCCTCGACGACGTCTTCCTGAACTTCCTGCCGGGGGCGAAGATCGGCGTCGTCGGCCCGAACGGCGCCGGCAAGTCCACCGTCCTGAAGATCATGGCGGGCATCGAGCAGCCGTCCAACGGTGACGCCTTCCTGTCGCCCGGTTACTCCGTCGGCATCCTCATGCAGGAGCCCAAGCTCGACGAGAGCAAGACCGTCCTGGAGAACGTCGAGGACGGCGTCGGCCCGATCAAGACCAAGCTCAACCGGTTCAACGCGATCGCCGAGGAAATGGCGACGAACTACACCGACGAGCTGATGGAGGAGATGGGCAAGCTCCAGGACGACCTGGACCACGCCAACGCGTGGGACCTCGACGCCCAGCTGGAGCAGGCCATGGACGCCCTGGGCTGCCCGCCCGGCGACTGGCCGGTCACCAACCTCTCCGGTGGTGAGAAGCGCCGCGTGGCCCTCTGCAAGCTGCTGCTTGAGGCCCCCGACCTGCTGCTCCTCGACGAGCCCACCAACCACCTCGACGCCGAGTCCGTGAACTGGCTGGAGCAGCACCTCGCCCAGTACAAGGGCGCCGTCGTGGCCGTCACCCACGACCGTTACTTCCTCGACAACGTCGCCGAGTGGATCCTCGAACTCGACCGCGGCCGCGCGCACCCCTACGAGGGCAACTACTCCACCTACCTGGAGAAGAAGGCCGAGCGCCTCAAGGTCGAGGGCAAGAAGGACGAGAAGCGCGCCAAGCGCCTCAAGGAAGAGCTGGAGTGGGTCCGCTCCAACGCCAAGGGCCGCCAGGCGAAGTCCAAGGCCCGTCTCGCTCGCTACGAGGAGATGGCGGCCGAGGCCGACAAGATGCGCAAGCTGGACTTCGAGGAGATCCAGATCCCGCCGGGCCCGCGTCTGGGCTCGATCGTGGTCGAGGTCAACAACCTCTCCAAGGCGTTCGGTGACAAGGTCCTCATCGACGACCTGTCCTTCACGCTGCCGCGCAACGGCATCGTCGGCATCATCGGCCCCAACGGCGCCGGCAAGACCACGCTCTTCAAGATGATCCAGGGCCTGGAGACGCCGGACTCCGGCGAGATCAAGGTCGGCGAGACCGTCAAGATCTCGTACGTGGACCAGGGCCGCGCCAACATCGACCCCAAGAAGTCCCTCTGGGCGGTCGTGTCGGACGAGCTGGACTACATCAACGTCGGCCAGGTCGAGATGCCGTCCCGCGCGTACGTCAGCGCCTTCGGCTTCAAGGGCCCGGACCAGCAGAAGCCGGCCGGTGTGCTCTCCGGCGGTGAGCGCAACCGCCTGAACCTCGCGCTTACCCTCAAGCAGGGCGGCAACCTGCTGCTCCTCGACGAGCCCACCAACGACCTCGACGTCGAGACCCTGGGCTCCCTGGAGAACGCGCTGCTGGAGTTCCCCGGTGCGGCCGTGGTCGTCTCCCACGACCGCTGGTTCCTGGACCGGGTCGCCACGCACATCCTGGCGTACGAGGGCGACTCGAAGTGGTTCTGGTTCGAGGGCAACTTCGAGTCCTACGAGAAGAACAAGGTCGAGCGGCTCGGCCCGGACGCCACGCGCCCGCACCGCGCCACCTACAAGAAGCTCACCCGGGGTTAGGCCGAGACCATGGCCAGACACCACTACCGGTGCCCCCTCCGCTGGGCGGACATGGATGCCTTCGGGCACGTCAACAACGTGGTCTTCCTCCGTTACCTGGAGGAGGCCCGCATCGACTTCATGTTCCGTCTGGCGCCGGGGGAGGGAAGCGACTCGTTCACGGGCGGCTCCGTCGTGGCCCGTCACGAGATCGACTACAAGCTGCCCCTCGTGCACCGGCACGAGCCGGTGCTCATCGAGTCCTGGGTGACCCGGATAGGCGCCGCGTCCCTGACCATCCGCTACGAGGTGAAGGACGAGGCGACGGCCGACGCTCCCGAGACGGTGTACGTCCGGGCCGAGACCGTGGTCGTGCCCTACAACCTCGCCGAGGGGCGGCCCCGCCGCATCACGGCCGAGGAGCGGCACTTCCTGGAGCAGTACCTCGACGCGCCCGCGGCGGCCGAAGGGCGCCTCGCGGCATGAACGAGCAGCTGCACTTCGCCGACTCCGGGGAGGCGGCGGACCTCGCCGCCTTCCTGGGCCGGCTGGTGCACTACGACCGCGCCGCCGCCGTCCGCGTCCAGGCGCGGGCGGGCGGCGGGGCGCTCGCCGTCTTCGGGAGGCCGCCGTCCTTCGACGTCCTGGCCGTCCGCACGGCACGGCTCGCCGCACCCCTCACCACCCCGCTGGACGTGACCGTGTCCGCCGGCGAGCTGCTGGAGGCGGTCGACGAGACCGGCGCCGGACTCCTCGTCCCCGGACCCGTCACCGGCCCGCCCTGGGCCGGGGTGCTCCCGCCGCACGGCGGCTGGCAGCCCGTGCCGGGGCTGCCCGCGCCCGAGGCGGTACGGGCGGCCGTTGCCGCCGCCGTCGCCGAGTTCCGGGCCCGCGACGAGGCCCTGCCCCCGCAGCACCGCACCCGGTCCGAGCGGGACCGCATCGGCCGCGAGATCTGGTCGCGCACGCTGGGTGACACCGACCTCCCGCTGCGCGCCGTGCACGCCGCCCAGTCCCTGGGTTTCCTGCGGCCGGTACGGGCCACCGTCCCGCCGGCCACCACCCCCGTCGGCACCCCCACGCCGGTGGCGCTGTTCGCCTCCGGCGGCTGGCTGCGGCTGGCCACGCCCTACGGCTCCGTCGCCACCCGGCGTCCCGGCCGGACCGGCGGGCTGGGCGCCCTCCAGGTACGGCCGGTCTGAACGCGCGGCCGGGGCGTCCGGGGCGTCCCGGCTAACCCGCGGTGTTGATCATCGAGGCGGCCGCGTAGGTCAGGTACCGCCACAGCTGCGCCTCGTGCGCCGGCGCCAGGCCCAGCTCGTCCACCGCGACCCGCATGTGCGCGAGCCACGCGTCGTGCGCGGCCGCGTCCACCTGGAACGGGGCGTGCCGCATGCGCAGGCGCGGGTGGCCGCGGTGGTCGCTGTACGTCGTCGGACCGCCCCAGTACTGCATCAGGAAGAGCGCGAACCGCTCCTCCGCGGGCCCGAGGTCCTCCTCCGGGTACATCGGACGCAGCAGCGGGTCCCCCGCGACCCCCTGGTAGAAGCGGTGGACCAGACGGCGGAAGGTCTCCTCGCCGCCCACCTGCTCGTAGAAGGTCGTCTCCTGGACCGTGCTCTGCGGATCGTCATTCACCCGACCATCGTCTCAGACGCCCGGACGGAGGACCCCGGTCCTAGGACTTCGGATGCCCGCCCGCGGGGGCGAGGGGTCGCACCCGGAGGCCGCCCGCAGCACAGTGGAGACATGGGCACGGGCGGCACGGGCGCTCACGCGTCACGCACTCCACGCGATCCCCGCACACCCCGCACCCCGCCGGGCGGCCCGGCGGCACGGGACCTGCGGGCGACCGCGCACGCCGCCCAGGTACGGGAGCTCACCGCCGCGGGCGCGCTGGAGGACCCGGCCTGGCGGGCGGCCTTCGCGGCCGTGCCCCGGCACCTCTTCGTGCCGTACTTCTGGACCGGCCGGGGCGCCGGGCACGAACGGCTGTGGGGCGAGGACCCCGATCCGGTACGGCGGGCCCGCTGGCTGCGCGGGGTGTACACGGACGCCCCCCTGGCGACGCGGCTGCGCGACGGCGAGCTGGTCTCCTCCAGCAGCCAGCCCTCCCTGATGGCGAAGATGCTGGAGAGCCTGGAGGTGCGCGACGGGGACGACGTGCTGGAGATCGGCGCGGGGACCGGCTACAACGCCGCGCTGCTGTGCCACCGGCTCGGCGAGGAGCACGTCACCACGGTGGACCTCGACGAGGAGATCACCGAGGCGGCGCGGGCCCATCTGGCCCTGCTCGGATACCGGCCGACGGTGGTCACCGGGGACGGCGCGCGCGGCTGCCCCGCCCGGGCCCCCTTCGACCGGATCCTGGTGACCTGCACCCTGCCGCTGATCCCGCACGCCTGGCTGGGCCAGTGCCGGCCGGGGGCGCGGATCCTGGCGCCCCTGTCGACCGGGCTGATCGCCCTCACGGTCCGGGACGCCGACTTCGCCGAGGGCCGCTTCCTGCACACCTCCGCCTACTTCGTCCCGCTGCGCGGGGCCACGGCCTCACCGCTGCCCGCGGGGGCCACGGGACCGCTGCACGGGGTGCCGTACGAGATGGTGGAGAACGAGCGCTTCCAGTTCCTGCTGATCCTGACCGCGGGCGTGCTGCACCCGCGCGAGGCGCTGGACCTGTGGCGCCGCGAGGGCCGGCCGCCGCGCGAGCGGTTCGGCGTCACCGTCACCGCCGAGGGCCAGTGGTCCTGGCTCGACGATCCCCAGGGGCCCTACGTGTGGCCCCTGGGGGAGGCCGTCGGATAGCGGCTACGGCCGGCCGCGGCGGACGGTGATGGTGGTCCAGGCCCCCACGTGGACCCGGTCGCCGTCGGCGAGCGGGACCGGGACGTACGGCTGGATCGGTTCCTCACCGCCGTTGATGGTGGTCCCGTTGGTGGAGTTCTGGTCCACCACGGCCCAGCCGCCGTCGGGCTGCTGCACCAGCACGGCGTGCTGGTGGGAGACGCCCGGGTCCTCCGGGGGCACCGACAGGTCGACGTCCGGGGACTCGCCCGTCGAGGCGCGGCGGCGGCCGATGGTGATCTGGCCGCCGGCGAGCGGGAGGTGCTGCTCCGGGGAGTACGCGGGCAGGTTGAGCCCGGCCGCCTCGGGGCCGCTGCGCTGCATCATCGCCATGAAGTACGAGCGGTCGGGGCCGATCGTCGCCGTCCAGGAGCCGGTGCCGTTCTGGGGCGGGGAAGGCTGCTGGGGCTGCTGCGCCTGCTGGGGCTGGTACTCGTGCTGCGGCGGGGCGGGCTGCCGGACCGGCTGCTGCGGGTACTCCGGCAGCGGCGGGGGCTGCTGGTAGTGCGGCTGCTGGTACTCCTGGTGCACCGGCTGCGGCTGCACCGGCTGCGCCGGCGGGGGTTGCACCGGCTGCGGCTGCCGCTCGGAGGCGGGCGGCGGCAGCAGCCAGTCGTCCTCGCCCTGGAGCGGCTCGGCGGGGCGGTTGACCCGCGAGGGCCGGGAGCCCTGGTAGTCGAAGTGGTCCTGTGAGTACACCGGCTGGGGCGGCGCCGGGGGCGGGGGCGGCGGGGTGCCCGCGCCCGTTCCCGCGCCGATCGCCTGGCCCTGGTTCTGGCCCGAGCTCTGGCCCTGGCCGACGGCATTGCCCGGACCGCCGTTGGGGCCGCTGTTCGGGCCGCCGTCCGGGGCCGAGGCGTACGGGGTCGCGCTGCGCGTCAGGAAGTTGTACCGGCACTCCTCGCAGAACGGCGCCATGGCCTCGCGCGGGGTCCGGCACTGCGGGCACAGCTCGGCCTGGGCGGTCGGCTCACCCGAGGTGGGAGGGTAGCCGTAGCCGTAGGAGGGCGCCGCGGGGGTGCCCGTAGGGGCAGCCATGCGGTGGCCGCAGACCTCGCACCAGTCGTCGGAGGCGGACTGGTGCCCGTTCGGGCAGGTCGGCATCGCGGCGCTTCCCCCTTCTCCCTGCGTCAAGGCGTCAGGTCTTCTCAGGTCTTCTTCACTCGGACGGTCTGCGTCGAACGCGTTTCAAGGGTCATCTCGTCGGCATCGGCGACCTTCGCCTTCAGCCGCACAGTACCCGCCACGGCATCCACGACATCCACCACCTTCGCCAGCAGTCTGGCAGTGTCCGCGTTCCCGGAGACGCTGGCCAGCTGCACGGCACGACCCAGTTTGGCCGTGGCGCCGTCGACATCACCCATTTTGCGGGCTTCCAGGCCCTGTTGGATAGCCTGCGCGAGCTCCGCCTGCCCTGTGTAGTGCGCCACCTGCGGGCTGATGGCGGTCGAGGCGGCCAGATCGTCGGTCCACACGGCCCGCACCAGACCCTGCGCGAGCGGGGGCCGCGGTTCTCCCGACGGACCGGGAAGCACCAGCGAGGCGCGGGCGGCCAGCATCTCCTGGCCGACGGAGGCGCCGGGCACCCGGACGCACACGTGGTACTCGCGGGACTCGTCGCCCCAGGAACCGGTCGGGTAGTCCCCGGCGCGGGGACCCGCCCCCGTACGGCGGTCCGTGAGGTCGTGCACGGACGGCGAGACCTGCTTGACGTACTGGATCTCCACGCCGACCGGGGTCCACAGGCGCAGCGCGACGTCCGCGACCTCCTTGCCCATGGCGTTCTCCATCATGCGCGTGAAGTCCTGGGCGAGGTGGGCCGGGTCGGCGACGATGTCGGCGGAGCCGAGCAGCGCGTGCGCGATCCCGGTCACCTCCTTCACCTCCCAGTCGGTGCCCACCCCGCGGGCGTCGCAGGTGAAGCGGCCGGCGCAGGCGTCGAGGGTGGCGCGCAGCACGGCCGGTTCCTCGTGCTCGTTGCGGCCGTCGGTGAGCAGGACGCCGTGCCGGATGGTGGCGGTGGACTGCCGCAGCAGGCCGTCGGCCAGCCGGAGCCAGGTGCCGATGGCGGTGCCGCCGCCCGCGCCGAGGCCGCGCAGGGCCTCCTTGGCCCGTGCGCGGGTGTCCGGACCGGCGGTGGCGAGGCGGCCCTGGCCGGGGTAGACCTCCTTCGCCACATGGGTACCGGCGATCACGGCGAAGGCGGTTCCGTCGCGGAGGGTGTCGATCGCGGCGGCGGTGGCCTCGCGCGCGCCGCGCATCTTGTCCGGCGGGTACTCCATCGAGCCGGAGCAGTCCACCATGATCACGACGGCCGCGTCCTGGCCGAGGGCACGGGTGGCGGTGGCGCCGCCGGTGGAGGTGACGGTCACGATGGCGTGCACGTCCCGCCCGCCCGCGGGAAGGAACTCGTTCTGGTACACCTCCACGCTGAAGCGCGGGGCGCTCGGCTTGGCGAAGTTCGCCATCGACAGGACTCCTCGGGGCTGGCTGGGGGAGGGCGGATCAGGCCTCGCTGCGCGGTTCCGTCTCCGTTCGCGCCGGCGCTTCCGGTTCCGCTTCCGCTTCGGCTTCCTGTACTGCTTCCGGTTCCGCGGCGAAGGGCACCAAGGCGACGGTGATGTTGTCGTGCCCGCCCCCGTCGAGGGCGTGCCCGACCAGCACCTGCGCGCTGTGCAGGGGGCGGGCCGCGGCGTCCGGGGGGAGGATCTGGGCCATGTCCGTCGCGGACTCGGCGTAGTTCCACAGGCCGTCCGTGCAGACCACGACGACACCGGGGTGGTCGGGCCGGAAGCTGGCCGTGTGCGGGTCGAGGTCGTAGGCGTCGGCCCCGAGCCAGCCGGTGATGGCGTGGGCGCGGACGTCGGCGTACGCCTCGGCCTCGCCCATCAGACCCGCCGCCACCATCTGCGCGGCCCAGGAGTCGTCCTCGGTGAGGCGGCGCGGCAGGGCGGCCCGGTCGTCCGGGACCCAGTAGGCGCGGCTGTCGCCGACCCAGCCGATGGTCAGGACCCCGCCGCTGACGACGGCGCCGACCAGGGTGCAGGCCGGGGCGTTCTGCGCGCCGGGGGTCTCCGGGGCGAGGGCGTTCACGGCGGCGGCCGCCGCCAGGATCGCCCCGTGCATGGCCTCCGACGGGTGGGTGCCGCGGGGGAGGGCGTCGAGCAGGGACTCGTTGGCGGCGCCGGCGGCCGCCGCCGACGCCTCGTCGGGGCGGCTCGCGGAGGACACCCCGTCGCAGACGATGGCCACGGTGGCGGCGGAGCCGTCGGGCAGCGCGGTGGCCGCGACGGCGAAGGAGTCCTCGTTGCGGTGGTGGCGCAGTCCGCGGTCGCTGACCGCGGCGACGCTGCAGAGCTCCTCCTCCACGTGGTCGCGCTCGCGGGGCTGCGCGTGGCCGCAGTGCTCGCAGTACCCGTCGGTGTCCACGTGCCCGGCCCGGCAGGCGACGCAGGTCTTGCCGCCGTCCCCCTGAGGGGCACCCGCGTACGGGTCCTCGGACGCGGGCGGCCCCTGCGGGGCGGCGGCGTACGGCTCCTCGGGCGCGGGCGGGCCCCAGGGCGTCCCGCCGGAGGGCGTTCCGGTCCCGCCGGGGAGGTCGTGGCGGACGGGATCCGCGCCGTACGGGGTCTCGTGCCCGGAGCCGGCGGAACCCCACGGGCCGCCGCCGGGCCGTGCGGAGGCGTCCCCGGCCAGGGTCGGGGCGTGCTCGTCGGTGCCGCCCCATCCGGGCGCGGGCACCCCGGAGAAGCCGGAGTGCGCGGCGGTGTCCCCGGCCGGGACCCCGCCCGCCGACGCCGGGGCCGACACCAGGGCGGCCCCCGCCGGGTCCGCCGCGGCGGCGTACCGGGGACCCGCCGGCGCGGGGGAGCGGGCCCCGCCCACGAGGGCGGACTCCCCGGACTCCCCGGCGTCCCCGGCTCCCGCCCCGGCCCCGGCCACCGGGGTGACCGGGAGGGTCGGCGTCGGATCCGGGTCAGGAGGCGGCGAGGAGAGGGCGTATCCGCACACGCCGCAGAAACGGTCCCCCTCTTCGAGGGGCTCCGCGCAGCCGGGGCAGCCCGACAGCCGATGCATCGACATCAATCACACCCACGTCCGGGGTCGGAAACGGTTTGCCCGCTCCACCAGTTCGATCCTCTCCTCGCCCCGCTGCGCCAGCCGGGCGAGGACGCGGTAAGAGCGCTCCAGGCCGAAGCGCAGCCCCCGCTCGTCCAGTTGACTGCCGAGCAACGAGGTCCGGCCGGGGTCGGCACCCCGGCTACCCGACAGTACCCAGTCCAGGGCCGAGCCCAGAACCTCCGTCGCCAGCCGCTCCTGCCGCTCCGGATCCAGACCGAACCGGCGCAGCGCCTCCACCTGGTCCGACGCGGCCGAGAGATCGGCCAGCAGGGCCTCGTGAGGGGACCGGTCGCGCAGGCGTGCCCGTACGGCCGCCACCCGTGCGGCGGTGTAGTGGATCGAGGCCTCCGGCACGGACTCCAGGGTGAGCACCGCCGCCTCCCGGTCCCCGGCGGCCAGTTGCACCCGGGCCAGCCCGAAGGCCGCGCTGACGAACCCCGGATCGGTGATCCAGACCAGCCGGTAGTACTCGGCGGCGTTGTCCAGTTGGCCCAGCACCTCCGCGCACAGCCCGAGGGCCAGCTTCGGGGCGGGCTCGCCGGGGAAGGCGTCGTAGATGGCGTCGAAGGACAGGGCCGCTATCTCGTCGTCGCCGGTGGCCAGCGAGGCGATCCCGCGGGCCCACACCACCCGCCAGTCGTCCGGGTGCCGCTCCTCCAGTTCGGTCAGGGCCTCTCCGGCGACGGCCAGTTCGCCCAGTTCGAGCCGGGCGCGCAGCTCGCGCAGCCGCAGCTCGGCGGAGTCGGCCGGGGCCGAGCCGAGCGCGCCCAGCAGGTCGGCCGGGGCGGAGGCGAGGAGTCCGGCCAGGAAACCGGCGTTCGGGTCGGCCGGGTCCACCAGCGGCACCGGCAGGGCCAGCGCGGTGTCGTACGCGTCGAGCGGGGCGGGCCCGGTCGCCGCCGCCGGTGCGGCCGCCACGGCCCGCCCGGTCCCGGCCCCTGAAGCAAGCGGAACCGGAACCGGAAGCGGGTCCGGCGCCGCGCTCCCGCGCCGGGGCGTCGGTACCGCGGGGCCCGCCACGTGCGTGGCGGTGGTGCCGAGCGCGGGCACGATCCCGGCTCCGGACGCCGCCACCGGGGCGGGTGCGGCTCCGGCCCCCGACGGCTCCGGCGCGCCCGCGCCGGCCGCCCCGGCCCCCGCGGACCCGCCCGGAGACAGAAGCGGAGACGGAAGCGGAGCCTGCCCGGGAACCGCCGCCACCACCCGGCTCCGGCGCCCCCAGACGCGGCGCGGGATCTCCCGCGCGCCCAGCCGGGACACCTCCGCCCCGTCCGCGTCGGCGTACAACCGGGTGTCGGGCACCCGCAGTTCCGGCCCGAACAGGGTCGACGGCTGCGGCCGCGGCCGCCCCGTCTGGAGCGCGACCACCTCCCGCAGCACACCCGTCAGCTGGTCCGCCATCTCCTGCGCGGAGGCGAACCGCCGCCCGGGATCCGGGTCGGTCGCCCGTACGAGCAGCCGGTAGAAGGACTCGTACCGGCCGAAGACCTCGATGTGCTCCGGGTCCGGCAGCGAGTCCACGAACACGTTCGTGTAGCCCTGGAAGTCGAAGGTCAGCACCGCCAGGGTGCGCGCCACCGTGTACAGGTCCGAGGCCACCGAGGGGCCCAGCTCCGCCACCTCGGGTGCCTGGTAGCCCACCGTGCCGTAGATCGCGGACTCGTCGTCGTCCATCCGCCGGACCGCGCCCATGTCGATCAGCTTCAGCTGGTCCTGCTGCTGGATGGCGTTGTCGACCTTGAAGTCGCAGTACAGCAGGTTCCTGCTGTGCAGGTGGCCGAGGGCCTCCAGCGCCTCGATCCCGTACGCGCACGCCTGTTCCACCGGCAGCGGGTCCCGCCGTCCGTCGGGCCGGCGCCGCTCGTTCGCGATCTCCTTCAGCGACTTGCCGCCCACGTACTCCATGACGATGTACCCGTCGAGCGAACCCGTCCGCTGGTCCAGGTGCTCCACGAAGTTGTAGATCCGCACGATGTTGGAGTGCTCGATCTCCGCCAGGAAGCGGCGCTCGGAGATCGCCGCCTCCATCGCGTCCTGGTCGCCGGTGTCCAGCAGGCCCTTGAGGACCACCCACCGGTTCGAGACCGCCCGGTCCACCGCCAGGTAGACCCAGCCCAGGCCGCCGTGGGCCAGACAGCCCGCCACCTCGTACTGGCCGTGCACCACGTCGCCGGAACGCAGCTTCGGCACGAAGGAGTAAGGGTGCCCGCACTTGGTGCAGAACCCCTCCGTCCGGCCCGGCCGGTCGCCGCGCGCGCGGCCCACCGGCGCCCCGCAGTCCGAACGGGAGCAGAACCGCTTGCGCTCCGGCACCTCCGGGTTCTCCAGCACCGCCGCCGAAGGATCGGGACGCGGCACCTCCGGCATGGTGACCAGCCCGGCGCCCAGCCTGCCGCGCCCCGAGGACGGGGCGGAGGAGCCCGAACTGCGCACCGAGACCGAACGGGTGGACGCGGCGCCCGTCAGGGACCGCGAGAGCCGCCCCGACACCGAACGGCGCGAGGACGAGGAGCGCGAGGACCGCGAGGAGCGCGCCGACGCCGAGGAGCGGGCCGAACCGCGCGAGCCCGCCGACCCCCGGGAATCCCCGTGCCGGGCGGCGCTCGTCATCCCCGTCGGCGGCGACACCAGCTCTTCCGCGCCCGCCGCGACCGCGCCGACGGGCGCGAGCCCGCAGGTGTCGCAGTAGACCTCCCCGCCGCCCATGTCCTCGTACGTCCCCGGGCAGCCGGGACGCACGCACGGCGTTCCGATCAGGCTCACGCGTCCTCCTCCCCCGGCCCGGCGGGCCGGTGGTCCTCCGGCAGGGGCTGCCCGGGCACCAGTGTCTCGGCCGTCGCCCTCTGGTAGCGCAGGACGGCCTGCTCGGCGGCGCGCAGGTCGCACGGCGCGCTCCACAGCATCCGCCGTGCCGCGTCGTACCGCTCGATCAGCAGCGGGTCCTCCGCCATGCCGTGCCGGGCCACCTTCGCCTTGTACGCGTCCAGCCGGCCGCGCAGTTCCGCCCGCACCGCCAGCGGGGCCGTCACCGCGGTCAACGATTCGCGGGCCCGTCGGAGTTCCTCGTCGGCCCGGTCCTCCAGGGAGTCCAGCAGCGGCGACAGCCGGTGCCACTGGGACCGCCGCCGGTACTCGGCCGCCGCCGCCAACTGCTCCTGCAGGGCCGTCGGCGGACCGCTGACCGCCGGGACCTCGGACGCCGCGATCTTCGCCAGTACCTCGCCGCGCGCCGTCCGCGCCTCCGCCAGGGTCCGGTCGGCCCGCGAGAGCACGTCCCGCACGCCGATCAGCCGCGCCTCAGCGTCCTGCCGCACGGTCAGCACCGCCTCCACCTCACGGCGTACGTCGTCCAGCGCGCGGGCCGCCCGGTCGTAACGGCCGGTGTCGGGCCGGCCGCCGCCGGGGGCGGAGCTCCCCGCCACCGGGATCCAGAACCCCAGCGGGTCCGCGATCACCCGCGCGCGCAGCTCCGCGAGCTCGATGGTGATCTCCTCCAGGTCGTCCCCCGAAGGGTGTTCGCCCGGCCGCACCCCCACCGAGTGCGCGAGCGCGCGCGTGCGGTGCAGTTCGGCACCGAGCAGGTCGATCCGCGCGGGCAGCGCCGACCACACCGAGTCGGCGGCGACCACCACGTCCAGCGAGCCGGCGTACAGCTCGTTCATCCGGGCCACCAGCTCGGCCAGCGAGAACCGCTCCGCGAGCGCGGCGCCCCCGGCTCCGGCCCCGGCGATCACCACTCCGGGACCGCGCAGCCGCTCGGTCAGCTCGGCCAGGTCCTCCCGGGTGGGCCAGCGGCGCCGCTCCCGGATCTCCCGGGCCGCGGCCAGGGCCCCGCTGTAGGCGTCGAAGTACGTCCACAGCCGGGTGACCGCCGCGTCGGCGGCGGCCCAGCGCTCCTCGGTGACCCCGCTCAGCGCGGCGCCCTCCAGCAGCCGGCGGCCGGCGTGGTCCTGGAGCGCGAGCAGCGAGGTCTCCACCGCTTCGTGCTCCGCGCCCAGCCGCGCCAGCGCGCGGTCGACTTCGTCCCGGTCCATCACGTCCCGCCCCGTCCCCGGATGGCTCGCGTACGGCTTCGATTCCGACACCGGCCTCAGCCGTTCCGGTACTTGGGCGCGGGCGGCTGGGCCGGGCTCGGCAGCACGTTCTCGAAGTGCTTGCGGTAGGAGGTCACCCAGGGGCTCTGCTCGCCGCCCGCGCGGTAGTTCTCCAGCACCTTGTTGACCCGGCGCACCAGGTCGGAGGCGTCCTTGTTCATCGCCACCCCGTAGAACTCGCGGGTGAAGGGCGCGCCGACCAGCTGCACCGACGGGTCCTGCGCCGCCTGGCCCGCGGCCAGGGCGTTGTCCGTGATGATGCCGTCCACCTCTCCCAGCTGCAGCCGCACCAGGCAGTCCAGCTGGTTGGGCACGGACACCGGCAGCGCGCCGTACGACTTTGCCTTGAGCGCCGCCTCCGCCGTGGAACCGGCGGCGGTGCAGATCCGGCGGCCCTGCAGCGAGGCGTCGTAGCCGGTGATGTGCGAACCCTTGGGGGCCAGCACCTGCTGCCCGGCCTCGAAGTAGGCCGTGGAGAAGGCCACGTCCTCCAGCCGCTTGCAGTTGATCGTCATGGTCCGCACGACGATGTCGACACGGCCCTCCTGGAGCGCCGGGATGCGCTGGCTGGTGGGGATGGCCCGGTAGATGACCGCGTCCTCCCTGCCCAGGATGTCCTTGGCTATGGCCTTGACCAGGTCGATGTCGAAGCCGTCGAGGTGGCCGTCCGGATTGCGGTACCCCCACTTGAAGCTGTTCTGGTCCACACCCGCCACCAGCTTGCCCGCCTTGCGGATCCGCTCGATCGTCGGACCGTCCAGACCGGACGGGGCCAGGCTGGCCTCCGGGTCCTGGCAGGTGTCGGCGGGGGCGAAGGGGGCCGCCGCCATCGTGGCCGGCTCCTGGACCGCGGTACGGTGCGCCGTGCCCGGCGAGGTCCCGGCCAGCGGCAGCAGCACCGCCGCCGCCGTCACCGCGCAGGCGGCGGCCATCGCGCTCACCCCGCCCCAGCCGCGCAGCCGGTGCACGGTCCGTGTCCGCCGTATCCGCATCGATCTCACCTGTACTCCGAAAGCCTGCGACCGATGCCGAGGAGGGCGGCGGCCGCGCCGACGGCCGCCAGCGCCGCCGAGCCCGTGATCAGCCCGCCCAGTGCGCCGAGCCCGCCCCGGGCGGCCCGGGTGAACTGGTTCTGCTCGTGCGCCACGGCCCGTTCCAGGGAGGCGTCCACCGTGTCGAACGAGGCCCCGCTGCTGTCCGGGTGCCGCTCGTCCCCGATGACCTGGGGAAGGGCGAGCTCGTAGTCGCCCTTCATGTCCGATTCCCGGGCCGCCGCGTGCCGCTGCTTCCACTGCGCCACACCGGCCACGGCCTGCGAGACGGGCTCACGGCCGCTCGTGTCGTCGGCCATGCGCAGGGCCCGCGCCAGCCCCTCGTCGAGCTGCTTCATGTTCTTCTCGTAGTCCACGTCGTACTTGTCGGACTTCTTGTCCGCGGCCAGTACGGCGCCCCGCGCGATCAGCGTCAGGTTCTCGTTGGCCCGCGCCTGGAGCGAGGCGATCCGCGCGTCGTTGAGCACCTTCAGCGACTCCTGGCCGTCGGTCCGCGCCTCGCTCAGCCCCGACCGGGCGAGCGTCTGGCCGACCGTCAGCCACAGCAGCACGACGGCGGCGGCGGCCGTCGCGGCGAGCAGCCCGTGGTTGAAGACCCGGTGGGTGCGCAGGTAGTTGCGGCGCTGGGCCCACACCAGGGCGGCGAGGGCCAGCAGCCCCGCGCCGGTCGAGGCCAGGGGCCAGGAGCGGGCCTCGTCGTAGTCCGTGTAGAGCCGGCCGGTCTCCGCCTCGTACAGGCGCTGCGCGGCGGGCAGCAGGACCGTGCTCATCTGCTCGTTGGCGTAGCGCAGGTAGGCGCCGCCGAGCGGCAGGCCCTGCCGGTTGGTCGCGCGGGCCTGCTCGATCAGGCCCGTGTAGCGGGGCAGCTGCTCGCCGAGGAGGGCGATCTCCTTGCGGGAGTCCCCGCCGGCGCCGGTGTTCGCGGCGGCGCTCACCAGCAGCCGCGAGGCGTTGGCGATGTCCTTCTCGTAGCGCAGGCGCACTTCGCGCGGCTCCTGGGCGCCCGCCAGGAAGCCGCTGGAGGAGGCCGTGTCGGCGTCCGCGAGGGAGCGGTAGATGCTCGCCGCGTCCGCGCTCAGCGGCTGGCTGCGGCCCACCACGTCGTCCGCGGCGGTGACGCGGCCGGAGACCTCCCACACCGCGACCGCGCCGAACAGGACGACCAGGGCGGCCAGCACCGCGCCGATGATCCGCAGGCGGCCCGGCTCGGTCGTGGCCGCGGCGCGCAGCCGCTCCACGCCCTCCGCCCAGGCGGTGCTCCGCCCCGGCGGCCCCGCCGGCGCGGGCGGCCCCGCGTCTGGTCCGGCGGGCAGCCCGGAGGCGGCGCTCCCGGGCGCGGCCGCGCGTGTCGTGATGGCCACCGTGACCTCCCCCTCGGTCCTCTGCTCCGGAGCAGTATGGCCGTAGTGGCGCCCGACCACAGCACCCGGAGCCCGATCTTGGGCGATCCGACGCCCCCGTGCGCCCCCTGCCGCCCCCGCGGCTTCCCGTCCCCCCTTCCCCCTCAATACGCCGGGCCACGCGCTTCGGTTCCCGACTCGCCCGCCCGCCAGGCGGGTTCACCCGAAGGTTCACCCGAAGTGGGCACGGAGCTTCGCGTGGGCCTCCGGCGGGGCGCCCACGGCGTCCAGGCCGAGGAGGGCGGCGCCCAGGACCGGCGGGGCCGTCACCACCGAGAGCCGGGCCAGCGGGGCCCGGGCGGCGAGGAGTTCCCCGATCCGGTCGTTGAGCTGCGGGTGCCGGGCCGCGAGGACGCTGCCGCCCAGCAGCACCGGCGCGTCCTCCCGCAGCAGACCCAGCCGCTCCAGCGCCACCACGGCCAGCGCCACCACCTCGCCGGCCTGCCGTTCCACGATCGCCGAGGCCACCGGGTCGCCCCCGGCGGCCACCGCGAACAGGACCGGTACCAGTTCGTGCATGCGCCCGCGGGCCACCGTGCCCAGGTGGAGGGCCTCGATCAGCGCGGCCATCGAGGCCAGCCCGAAGTGCGCGGGCAGGGCCTCCGCGAGGCCGGTGGGGCCGCCGCGTCCGTCCTCGGCCCGCGCGGCCCACCACATGGCGTCCTCCGCCAGGCCGCCCCCGCCGCCCCAGTCGCCGGAGATCACCCCGAGGGCGGGGAAGCGGGCGGTCCGGCCGTCGGGCAGCATCCCGACGCAGTTGATCCCCGCCCCGCACACCACCGCGACCCCGCGCGGCAGGTCCGCGCCGGACAGTCCCGCCCGCAGGATCGCGAAGGTGTCGTTGCGCACCTCGGTCCGCGTGCCCCAGCCCCGCGCGCCGACCGCGGCGGTGAGCTGCCGTTCCTCCACCGGGAGGTCGGCGTTGGCCAGGCAGGCCGAGACGAGGCCGGCGCAGGGCGCGCCGGGCCGCAGCCCGGCGGCCGCGGCGGCCTCCGCGACGGCGTGGGCGAGCACGTCCACGGCCGCCCCGATCCCGACCCGGGGAGGCTGGAAGCCCCCCGAGCGCCCGGTGCCCAGGACGGTGCCGTCGGCGCCGATCAGGGCCACGTCGGTCTTGCTGTTGCCCGCGTCGATGGCGAGGACGGCCGTGGAGGGGCCGGTCGCGCCGGTCACGCCCATGGCAGGTGCTCCTTGTTGTGTGCGAGCAGCCGGTCGGTCAGCCCCTCGGCGAGGTCGTACTGCCCGACCAGCGGATGCGCGAGGAGCGCCTTGAAGACCCGTTCGCGTCCGCCGCGCAGCGCCGCGTCGAGCGCGAGGTCCTCGTACGCGCTCACGTGCGCGGTCAGTCCGGCGAACAGGGGGTCCAGACGGGGCACGGGCAGCGGCGCGGGACCGGAGCCGTCGACGCGGGCCTGGACCTCGATGACGGCGTCGTCGGGCAGGAAGGGCAGGGTGCCGTCGTTGCGGGTGTTGACCACCTGCACGGACGGGCCGCCGTCGCCCAGCAGGGCCGCGGCCAGGTCCACGGCGGCCTCCGAGTAGAACGCGCCGCCCCGCTTGGCCAGCAGCGCGGGCTTCTCGTCGAGCGCGGGGTCCCCGTACAGGGCGAGGAGCTCCTTCTCCATCGCGGCGACCTCGGCGGCCCGGGAGGGCTTCTCGCCGAGTTCCCGGACCACCTCGTCGTGGGCGTAGAAGTAGCGCAGGTAGTACGAGGGCACGACGCCGAGCCGGTCCAGGAGGGCGCGCGGCAGGCGCAGGTCGGCGGCGACGGCGTCGCCGTGCGCGCCCAGCAGCCGGGGCAGCACGTCGGTGCCGTCGGGGCCGCCGAGGCGCACCCCCGTCTCCCAGGTGAGGTGGTTGAGCCCGACGTGGTCGAGGTGGACCTCGGCGGGGGCCACGTCCAGCAGCGCGGCGAACTTCCGCTGGAGACCGATGGCGACGTTGCACAGTCCGACCGCCTTGTGGCCGGCCCCGAGCAGGGCCCGGGTGACGATCCCGACGGGGTTGGTGAAGTCGATGATCCAGGCGTCGGGGGCCCTCCGGCGGACCCGTTCGGCGATGTCCAGCACCACGGGGACGGTGCGCAGGGCCTTGGCCAGGCCGCCCGCGCCGGTGGTCTCCTGGCCGACGCAGCCGCACTCCAGCGGCCAGGTCTCGTCCCGGAGCCGGGCGGCCTGCCCGCCGACGCGCAGTTGCAGCAGGACCGCGTCGGCCCCGGCCACCCCGGCGTCGAGGTCGCGGGTGGTGGTGACGACGCCCGGGTGGCCCTGGCGGGCGAGGATCCGCCGGGCCAGGCCGCCGATCAGCTCCAGTCGTTCGGTGGCGGGGTCGATGAGCACCAGTTCGGTGACCGGCAGGGTGTCGCGCATGCGCGCGAAGCCGTCGATCAGTTCGGGCGTGTAGGTGGAACCGCCGCCCACCACTGCGAGTTTCATCGGGCCTAGCCTTTCACTCCGGTCAGGGTGACGCCTTCGACGAACGCCTTCTGGGCGAAGAAGAAGAGGACGATCACCGGGGCCATGACGAGCACGGTCGCCGCCATGGTGAGGTTCCAGTTGGTCTGGTGCGCGCCCTTGAAGGACTCCAGGCCGTAGCTGAGGGTCCAGGCGGCCGGGTTGTCGGAGGCGTAGATCTGCGGGCCGAAGTAGTCGTTCCAGGCGTAGAAGAACTGGAACAGCGCGACGGCGGCGATGCCCGGCTTGGCCATGGGCAGCACCACGCGCAGCAGGGTGCGCAGCTCGCCGCAGCCGTCGACCCGGGCGGCGTCGAGGTATTCGTCGGGGATGGTGAGCAGGAACTGGCGGAGCAGGAAGATGGAGAAGGCGTCGCCGAAGGCCATCGGGACGATCAGCGGCCACAGGGTGCCGGAGAGGTCGAGCTGCCTGGCCCAGAAGAGGTACATGGGGATGACGACCACCTGCGGCGGCAGCATCATCATGGCGATCACGAGCATCAGCGCGAGCCGCCGGCCGCGGAAGCGGAACTTGGCGAGGGCGTAGGCGACGGGCAGCGAGGAGACCACGGTGAGCAGGGTGCCGAGGCCCGCGTACAGGAGGGTGTTGCGCCACCAGGTGAGGAACCCGGGGGTGTTCCAGACCTTGGCGTAGTTGCCCCACTCCCAGGTGCTGGGCCACAGGTCGCGGGTGAGTGTCTGGTGGTCGCCCATCAGGGAGGTGAGGAAGAGGAAGACGAAGGGGAGGACGAAGAACAGGGCGGCGGCCACCCCGAGGGCGTGGACGGCGATCCACCGCAGGACGGCCCCGCGGGTGTGCGGCCGGGCCGGCGGCGCCGGCTGCTCGGCGGGCAGCCGGGTGCGGGGGGCCTTCTCGGTCAGGGTCATCTCAGTCACCGGCTCCGATCAGTCCGCCACGGCGGCGCATCAGGAGCGCGGTGAAGGCCATGGAGAGGGCGAACAGCACCAGGGCGACGACGCAGGCGGCTCCGTAGTCGAAACGCTGGAAGCCGACGTTGTAGACGAGCTGGGGCAGGGTCAGGGTGGACTTGTCGGGGTAGCCCGGTTCGAACTGCTGGCCCGAGCCGCCGATGACCCCGGCGGCCACCTTTCCGGCGACCAGCGGCTGCGTGTAGTACTGCATGGCCTGGATGACCCCGGTGACCACGGCGAACAGGACGATCGGGGAGATGTTCGGCAGGGTGATGTGCCGGAAGCGGGCCCAGGCGCCGGCCCCGTCGAGCTCGGCTGCCTCGTACTGCTCCTTCGGTACGTCGAGCAGCGCGGCCATGAAGATCACCATCAGGTCGCCGACCCCCCACAGCGCGAGGGCGGTGAGCGCGGGCTTGGACCAGGCGGCGTCGGTGAACCAGCCGGGCGTGGGCAGCCCCATGCCGTCGAGCAGGGTGTTGACGGGACCGGTGCCGGGGTTGAGGAGGAAGACGAAGGCGAGGGTCGCGGCCACCGGCGGGGCCAGGTAGGGCAGGTAGAACAGGGTGCGGAAGATCCCCGCCCCGGTCTTGATCTTCGTGATGAGCAGGCCGACGCCGAGGCCGAAGACGACCCGGCAGCTCACCATGACGACCACCAGCCAGAGCGTGTTGCGCATGGCCGGCCAGAAGAGCGGATAGTCGGTGAAGACGTAGCTCCAGTTGGCCAGGCCGTTGAAGACGGGCGGGCGGAAGCCGTCGTAGCGGGTGAAGGAGAAGTACGCGGTCGACAGCAGCGGGTAGGCGAAGAAGACGGTGAAGCCGATCAGCCAGGGCGACATGAACGCGGCGGTCCGCAGGGCCGCCCGGCGCCGCTTGGCCCGCGGGGTGTACGGGGCCACCGGGCTACTTCGCCTTCGCGATGTCGGTGTCGATCTGCCGGTCGGTGGCGGCGAGACCGGCCTGGAGGTCGGTCACGTCGCCCTTCTCGAACCGGTACGCGAAGTCCTGGAGGGTCAGCTGGTAGGTGCCGCCGTCCGGCTGGGCCGGGGTGGTGTTCGACTTCGAGTTCCGGGCGATGTCGATGAAGGTCTTCAGCTCGGGGGTCATTTTGAGGTCCGGGGACTCCAGCGCGGCCAGCGTGGAGGGCACGTTGTGGATGGAGTTGGCGAAGGCGACGACGGCCGCGGTGTCGGTGGTCATGTACTTCACCAGCTCCCAGGCGGCGTTCTGCTTGCGGCTCGCCGAGGAGATGCCCATGATCGTGCCGGAGAGGTAGCCCTTGCCGTAGTCGCCCACCTGGTCGTCCGGTACGGGCAGCGGGGCGGTGCCGATCTCGAAGCCGACCCCGGCCTCCCGGGCCATGGCGGCGCGCCATTCGCCGTCGATCTGCATGGCCACCTGACCCTTGTTGAAGGGGTGTTCGGTGCTCCACTCGTTACCGAAGCCGGCGCGGAACCTCTCCAGCTTCTCGTAGCCGCCGAGCTCGGCGATCAGGTCCTTCTGGGCGGTCAGCATCTTCGCGAAGGCCGGGTCCTTCGCGAGGTTGGAGCTGCCGTCGGCGGCGAAGTAGGTGGGGCTCCACTGCGCGGCCAGGCGCATCGGGGTGGTCTCGTAGCCGTGGAAGGTGGGCATCACGCCGAGCTGGTCGTAGGAGTCCCCGTTGGGCTTGGTCAGCTTCCGGGCGTCCTCGGCGAACTGGCTCCAGGTCACCGGGGGGGCGGTGATTCCCGCGTCCGCGAAGGCGGTCTTGTTGTAGACGAGGCCGTAGGCGTCGTGCAGCAGCGGGAGCGTGCACTGGTTGCCCTTGAACTGGGTGTACTCCAGCAGGATCTTGGGGAAGACCTTCGCCTTGTCGACGCCGGACTTGGCGAGGAAGGGGTTCAGGTCGGCGAAGGCGCCGGAGTTGCAGAACTTGCCGACGCTGTCGGTGCTGAAGGAGGAGACCACGTCGGGGGCCTTGTCCCCGCCCGCGCGCAGCGCCTGGTTGATCTTGTCGTCGGTCATGTCGCCGGTGACCTCGACCTTGATGTTCGGGTGCGCCTTCTCGAAGCGGGCGATGTTCTCCTCTATCGCCTTCACCTCGGAGGGCGCGGCCCAGCCGTGCCAGAACTTCAGGGTGACGTCCGCCTTCGGGTCGTCGGAGGCGGTGCCGGTGCTCTGTCCCGTACAGGAGGTGGCGAGTACGCAGAGGGCGGCCAGGGCGGTGGCCGCGGTGGTCAGGCGTCGTCCGGTTCTGGGCATGGGGGTGCTCGCTCTCTGGGGGAGGAACTTCCGGTGGGATTGCCGGTGAGGGGGTGCGGGGGCGGGTGCGGGAGGCGGGTGCGGGGTCAGCGGGAGGTGTCGAAGACTTCCTCACGGGTGGCGGCCAGGGCGCTCTCCAGCGCGCCGCGCAGGACGGGCCGTTCGCGCACCTCCCCGGCGACCAGCCGGGGCCGGGAGGGGGCGAGTTCGGCGAGCTCGTCCTGCAGGAGGGTGCGCAGGGGGTCGCCGCCCGCGCTGATCGCGGCCCCGGACAGGACCACGAGCTCCGGGTCGAGGACGGCGACCAGCGAGGCGAGTCCGGTGGCGAGGACGGTCGCGTAGGACCGCAGGAAGTCCAGGTGGGGTCCCTCGGGTTCGGCGGCGGCCCGCCGCAGCAGGGCCACCGCGGCGGCCACCTGGGGTCCCGGCGCGGCGGGGCCGGTCCCGGTCGCCGCGCCGGGCGCGTCGGGGACCGGGACGCCGTGTTCGCGGGCGAGGCGGGGCAGCACCTGGGCGCCGGCCAGCTCCTGGTAGCCGCCGGAGTTGACCCGGGTGACCTGCCGGACCAGGGGGTGTCCGGGGACGGGCAGGAAGCCGACCTCGCCGGCGCCGCCGGTCCAGCCGCGGTGCAGCCGGCCGCCGAGCACCAGGGCGGCGCCGAGGCCCTCCTCGTTCCAGAGCAGGACGAAGTCCTCGTGGCCGCGGGCCGCGCCGAGGCGCTGCTCGGCGACGGCGGCGAGGTTCACGTCGTTCTCGTACTCGACCGGCATGGGCAGGGCCGCGGCCAGTTCGTCGAGCAGGGTGGGGGAGTGCCAGCCGGGGAGGTGGCTGGCGTAGCGCAGCCGGCCGGTCTGCGGGTCGAAGGCGCCCGGGGTGGCGATGACGAGGCGGTGCAGGTCCTCGCGGTGGAGTCCGGCGGCCGCGACGGCTCCGTCGAGGGCCGCGGTGACCTGTGCGACGGCTTCGGCGCCCTCGGCGTAGGGCAGCTCGAAGCAGCCGACGACGGTGCCGCTCAGATCGGCGACGGCCGCGACCACCCCCTCGGGGGTCACGTCGAGCCCGCCGACGTGCGCCGCGCGGGCGTTGAGGGTGTAGAGCTGGGCGTTCGGCCCGGGGCGGCCGCCGTCGGTGCCCGTGGCCACGACCAGCCCGGCGGCCTCCAGACGGGCGAGCAACTGCGAGGCGGTGGGCTTGGAGAGGCCGGTCAGGTGCCCGATCCGGGTCCGGGAGAGCGGGCCGTGGGTCAGCAGCAGCTCCAGGGCGGCGCGGTCGTTCATGGCGCGCAGCAGGCTGGGGGTTCCGGGCGTGGCGGCGGGCATGGGGCTGGGTCTCCCTCACCGAGGTGAACTGTTAGGTAAGTTTCCTATTGGCGTCTGAGCCGTGTCAATGGCGGTGCCGGGGGCGGTCTCGGGGCGGTGCCGGGGTGGTGCGGGGGGTGTGCCGAACCGGGTGTGCGGACGCCGCTGCCCCGCCGGTGGTGACCGGCGGGGCAGCGGGTGGAGGGTGAGGGGCGTGAGGTACGTGAGGTGCGTGAAGGGCTACTTGGAGATCCGGGGGTTGCCGGGCGAGGCCGGCGCCGGGATCGGGTTGGTGGCCATGGACTGCGGGGAGGAGGGGTTGGCCAGCGCCGACGGCGGGGCGACGGAGGCGGCCGGGTCCGGGCTCTCCTCCGGCTCGGAGGAGTCCGGCAGACCGCCGATGATCCGGATGCCCGCGGCGTCGAACGCCTCCTTGATCCGCCAGCGCAGCTCGCGCTCCACGGCGAACTGCTGGCCCGGCATGGTCTTCGCCGACACCTTCACCGTCATCGAGGCCAGCAGCACCTCGTCCAGGCCCAGCACCTCCACCGGCCCCCACAGGCGCTCGTCCCACGGGGACTCCTTCGCCAGCGAGTCCGCGACACCCTGGACCACCCGGCGGATGTGCGCGAGGTTCTCCGTCGGCTTGACCTGCACGGCCACGCCGGCGGTGGCCCAGCCCTGGCTGAGGTTGCCGATCCGCTTGATCTCGCCGTTGCGGACGTACCAGATCTCACCGTTGTCGCCGCGCAGCTTCGTCACGCGCAGTCCGACCTCGATCACCTCGCCGGAGGCCACCCCGGCGTCGATCTTGTCGCCGACGCCGTACTGGTCCTCCATGATCATGAACACGCCGGAGAGGAAGTCCGTCACCAGGTTGCGGGCGCCGAAACCGATCGCGACACCCGCCACACCGGCACTCGCCAGCAGCGGGGCCAGGTCGATCTTCAGGGCGGCCAGCACCATCAGCGCCGCCGTGCCGAGGATCAGGAACGAGGCCACCGACCGCAGCACCGAACCGATCGCCTCGGACCGCTGGCGCCGCCGCTCGGCATTGACCAGCAGCCCGCCCAGCGCGGTGCCCTCGACGGCCTCGGCGCTGGTGTTCATCCTGCTTATGAGCTTGGTCAGGGCCTTGCGGACCACCGAACGCAGCAGCGCCGCTATCACGACGATCAGCAGGATGCGCAGGCCGATGCTCAGCCAGGTGGCCCAGTTCTCCTCGATGAAGCTCGCGGCGTTGGTCACGCTCTCGGCGGCGTCGTCGGTGGTGTTCGCTGCCAACGGGAGCAGGGTGGCGGGCGAGGGCACGGCGGGGAACCTCCAGGCATAGCGGTCTGCCCGCGGGACGTGGGTGCGGGACAGACCAACCACACTAACGGGGCACGGGCCCGACGCCGTTGTCGTGTTCGAGGGAGAGCCCCGACGCGCCGGGGGATGACAGGGGGTGTGGTCGAAAACACCTCGGACCCGTTACGGGCGCGTGGTGGCGCTTCGACCAGCCGTAAGGGGAGACTGGAGAGCAGATCGTCCCGGCGCGAGCCACGCGCCGCCGGCGTACAAGGAGGCAGTCCGTGCCGCACGTCCTGGTCCTCAACGCGTCGTACGAGCCCCTCGGCGTCGTACCGCTCCGCCGCGCGCTCGTCCTCGTCCTGGAGAACAAAGCGGTCTCCCTGGAAGAATCGGGCGCCTTTCTGCACAGCGCGACGAGAGCCGTCCCCGCTCCCAGCGTGGTCCGGCTCAAGCGCTTCGTGCGGGTCCCCTACCGGGGGCCCGTTCCACTCACCCGCCGCGCGCTCTTCGCCCGCGACGGTGGCCGCTGCATGTACTGCGGGGCCGTCGCCACCAGCGTCGACCACGTCATCCCGCGCAGCCGGGGCGGCCAGCACGCCTGGGACAACGTCGTCGCCGCGTGCCGCCGCTGCAACCACGTCAAGGCCGACCGGCACCTGCTGGAGCTCGGCTGGCGGCTGCGCCACCAGCCCGCCCCGCCGTCCGGCCTGGCCTGGCGGATCATCGGAACGGGCCACAGGGATCCCCGCTGGATGCCGTACCTCCAGCCGTACGGGGCGGACGACGCGCTGGAGCGCATCGGGGTCGCCGCGTCATAGGGGCGCGGACCCGGCTACGGGACCACCGAGAAGGCCGAGGCCGACCAGAGGCTGCAGCCGAAACGGGTAGCCCGGCGGTCGCAGGTGACACGGACGAACCGGGTGTCCGGAGCGTCCAGCCGGACGGTGTCCACACCGCCCCGCGAGGTCACCGCGACGGCCGGGCGCCAGCTCACCCCGTCGGCGGACGTCTCGACCCGGTAGGCGGAGGGGTACGCCTCCTGCCAGTGCAGGCGCAGCAGCCCGATCCGGGCCGGGGCCGCCAGTTCCGCCCGCCACCAGGCGCCGTCCACCGCCGGCGAGGACCACCGGGTGGCGTCCGAACCGTCCACCGCCGCCGACGCCGGGAAGCGCGGGTCCTCGTCCGCCGAGGAGGACGCCCGCGCGCCGCGCAGCAGGTCCGGGCCACCGGTGCGCGGCACGGCCCGCACGGTCAGGGTGCGCGTCTCCCCGGCGAAGGCGACCGGGACGGCGTAGGTCCCGGCCGGGGTGCCCGCCGGCACCGTCACCTCCAGCGGGACGGACACCCGCGTGCCGCGCGGCACCACCACGTCCCCCGGCACCCGGACGGCCACCCCGGCCGGCGGGGCCGCCGTGAACGGGCCGCGCACCTCGCCCGGTCCCAGCGCCGACAACTGCGCGGTCACCGTGCGCGGGCCGCCGCCGATCTCCACGTCGGCCGGCGCCCCGTCGGCCAGGTCCAGAGCGACCCGCGGCCCGTCCGCGAACCACGGCACCACCGCGTGGACCACCGGGTCGGCGCCCGTCCACGACAGCCGCACGGCGTCGGCGCGCACCCCGGCCGCGTCGGCCTGGGTCCACCCGGAGACGGTCGCCTCGCCGATCCGGCGCCAGCCCTCGCCCGGCACCCGCACCTCCACCACCGCGCCCCGCGCGTCGGCGGCCGGCGGGTCCGTCATGACGGTGACCGCGGACAGCGGGCGCGCGGAGTCCAGCCGGACCGTCCAGGAGCCGGGCGCGTGCTCCACGGTGCCCTCCCGGCGGGCCGCGCCCGTCCAGCCGTCGGACTCCTCGGCCGCCCTCTTCAGGAAGGGGTCCAGCACGGAGGTGTCCACCCGGGCCCCGCCCTTCTCGGCCAGGGCCCGCCGTGCCGCGTCCAGTTCCCGAGAGGCCTGCCAGGCGGCGGCGCCGTCGCCGCGGGCCTCGGCCCGCAGCAGGTCCACGGCCAGCTCGCCCGCGGCCCCGTAGCGCGAGAGCCGCTCCAGCCAGGGGCCCGCCTCGGCGGCGTACGAGGGCAGCCGGGCCGGGGCCTCCCGCAGCACGGTGAAGGCCGCCCGCAGCCGCTCGCCCGCCTTGGGGTCACCGGTGGCGCGGGCCCGCCAGAACTCCTCCACCAGCGGCTTCAGGTACGCGGACTCCTCCAGCTTGAGCCCCGAGGAGGCGGTGTTGCCGGCCAGGGCGGCCAGCGCCTCGCGGGTGCGCCGGTCGGGGCCCGCCAGTTCGCGCACGGCCGCGGCCCAGGATTCCCCGGCCCGGTAGCCGCGCGGGTTCCAGGCGTAGTCCGCCGCCGTGAACAGCGGGATCCGCGACAGCGTGCCCTGTTCCATGGCGTTGGCCAGCACCCCGGCCGAGCCTCCGGCCACCGCCGGGTCGCGGCCCGCGTAGGGGCCGAGGAAGATGCGGCCCGGGTCCCAGTCGTTGACCGGGTAGTTGTCCATGGTGACCAGCGGGTGCCCGAGCGCGGACCGGGCTCCGGCCAGCTCCTTGCCCGTGATGGTGCGCGGCACCACGCCCACGCCCGTCCAGGCCACCTCCACCCGGGGGTCCAGCGCGCCGGCCAGCGCCGTCCGGTAGGTGGTGGCGCCGTCCTGGAAGTACTCGGTCGGCAGCAGCGACAGCGGTGCGGCCCCCGGGTGCCGGGCGGCCAGGTGCGCCGCCAGTTCGCCCGCGACCTCCGCGTGCGCCTTCGCCGCCGCCGCGGGACCCGTGCCGTAGCGGACCCGGTCGGCCCGGCAGCCCCACTCCGTGTAGCTGACGTCCTGGAACTGCAGCTGGAAGGACCGGAAACCCAGCTCCCACATGGCGTCCACCTTGCGCAGCAGCGCCGCCCGCTCGTCCGCCGAGGCCAGGCACATGGACTGCCCCGGGGACACCGCCCAGCCGAGGACGACCCGGTTGGCGCGGGCCCGTTCCGCCAGGGCCCGGAACTCCTCCTGCCGCTCCGGCGGGTAGGGGTCGCGCCAGCCCGTCGTGCGGTACGGGTCGTCGCCGGGGGCCAGCAGCAGGCGGTTCTGCTTGGTGCGGCCCAGGAAGTCGATCTGGGCGAGCCGCTGCTCCCGCGACCAGGGCTGCCCGTAGAACCCCTCGGTGACCCCGCGCACGGGGGCGATCGGCCAGTCGCGCACCAGCATCCCGGGCACCTTCCCGGGCCCGGCCGCCAGCAGTTGACGCAGCGTCTGCGCGGCGTGGAACAGCCCGTCCTCGCCCACCCCGGCCAGCGCGACCGTGTCCCGGCCGCCGGTGCGGCCCACCGCCAGCCGGTACCCGCCGTCGGGCAGGTCGCCGGCGGCGGCCGCACCGAGGGAGCGCAGCGCGGCCTCGGCGTCGGGCCCCTGGAGCCGTACGACGAGGGCCCGTTCGGGCAGCGCGGCCCCGGGGGTCCGCTCGTGCAGGGTCCGTACGCCCGCCCCGCGCAGGGCGGTGCGCACCACCTCGGCGGCGTACGGGTCCACGTCGTGCGGCGCGACCAGCACGGCCTCCGCCCCCACCGGCAGCTCCCGTCCCGGATCGGCGACCGCCGACTGCGGCCGGGGCCACACGGCGGGCCCCTCGGCGGCGGTTCGCGGCGGATCGGAGCCCGGGTCGAGCAACGGTACGGGGACCGCGGCGGAAGCGGCGGCCGAGCCGCCGTCGGAACGCGGCGTACCGGAGGTCTTCGGCGTGGCGGTGATGCCCTGCGGGGTCGCGGCGACCGCCCCGCCCAGCAGGCTCCCGATGACGGCGACCGCCGCCGCGGTGCTCCGCTTCCTGCCCCTGAGCTGCACGGAGCCTCCCCGTCCCGAGTCGTCCCCCGCCCGTACGAACGAGCCAGAGCCCACCACCCGTGCGGCTGAAGTGTCAATCGGGGCGGGTGATCTGACCTGGATCCGCCAGGAATGCGATGCCTCCGACTGGGTATGGCTGCGGTGTTCACCGGGGGTGTTGCATGGGCGCGTCCGACGGACCCGCACGAAGGAGTGCTCCCATGAACGCCCGAACCGCCGCCCGAACCGCCGCCCGCACCACCGCCGCCCGAACCACCGACCGCGCCCACGCCCCGCTCGCCCACCTGCCCGCCCCGTCCGGGCCGGCGCAGGGCCCCCTCACCAGCGAGCCCCCGCTGGCCGGCTCCGCGTACGCGCCGCTGACCAGCGAACCCCCGCTGCTGGAGGAGGCCCCGCTCACGAGCGAGCCGACCACCCCCGCACCGTCCGCCGCGGGCCTCTAGGGCACCGGGCGGGCCGCCCCACCCCACGACAAGGGAGCTCCATGGACGACCTCGCCCGGCTCGCGGCCCTGCACGGCGTCGCCACCCGCTACCAGCCCGCCGAGGACGTCACCGTCGACGTCCCCGAGGCCACGGTCCGGGCCGTCCTCGGGCTGATCGGGGTACCGGTCGACACCGCCGGGGACGTCCGGGGCCTGGCCGACTCCGCCGAACGGGAGCGGGCCGCGCGGCTGCTGCCGGCCACGGTCGTGCAGTGGCGCGGGGAGGCCGTCCCGGCCGTCCTGGCCGCGCTGCCGCCCGGGACCCGGCTGCGGGTGGCCCCCGAGGACGGGGCGGCGCGGCGGGACTGGGACGCGCAGCTGCCCCTCGGGGTCCACCGGCTCACCGCGCAGGCCCCCGACGGGCGCACCGCGGAGGCCACCCTGATCGTGGCCCCGGACCGGGCGCCGGCCACCCCCGGCCGGGCCCACGGGCTCCTGGTCCAGCTGTACTCGCTGCTCTCGGAGCGCTCCTGGGGCATGGGCGACCTCGGGGACCTGGCGGAGCTGGCCCGCTGGGCGGCCCGCACCCACGGCGCCGGGTTCGTCCAGGTCAACCCGGTGCACGCGGCCGTTCCGGGCACGCCGAGCGACCCCTCCCCGTACCGGCCGGCCTCGCGCCGCTTCCCCGACCCGGTGTACCTGCGGGTCGAGGACGTCCCCGAGTACGCGCACTGCCCGGAGCGGGCCGCCCTCGACGAACTGGCCTCCCGGGGCGGGCGGCTGCGCCGGGAGGTGCTGGAGAAGGGCGCCCTGATCGACCGGGACGCCGTCTGGGACCTCAAGCGCGCCGCCCTGGAACTGCTGTACGCCGTACCGCGTTCCCCCGTACGGCAGGCCGCCTACGAGGAGTTCCGCGCCGGGCAGGGCACCCTGCTGGAGCGGCACGCCGCCTGGTGCGCGGCGGCCGCGGGGGAGGATCCGGCGGAGCGCGCCGACTTCCACGCCTGGCTGGTGTGGCTGACGGACGAGCAGCTCACGGCCGCCCAGCGGGCCGCCCGGGAGGCCGGGATGGCGGTCGGGATCGTGCACGACCTCGCGGTGGGAGTGCACCCCGAGGGCTCCGACGCCCGGACCGGGCCCTTCCACGCCCGGCACGTCTCGGTGGGCGCCCCGCCGGACGCCTTCAACGCGCGGGGCCAGGACTGGGGGCTGCCGCCCTGGCGCCCCGACGCCCTGGAGGAGTCCGCGTACGCGCCCTTCCGCGACCTGCTGCGCGGTGTGTTCCGCTACGCGGGCGCGGTGCGCGTCGACCACGTCATGGGCCTGTTCCGGCTCTGGTGGATCCCCGAGGGTGCCCCGCCCGCCGACGGCACGTACGTCTCCTACGACGGCGAGGCGATGCTGGCCGTCCTGGTGCTGGAGGCCCATCGGGCCGGGGCGCCGGTGGTCGGGGAGGACCTCGGGACGGTGGAGCCGCGGGTGCGCCGCGCGCTGGCCCGGCGCGGGATCCTGGGCACCTCCGTGCTGTGGTTCGAGCGGGACTGGTCCGGCGACGGCGATCCGCTGCCGCCCGGGGCCTGGCGGGAGGACTGCCTGGCCACCGCCACCACCCACGACCTGCCGCCCAGCGCGGCGAAACTGGCCGGGGCGCACGTCGAACTGCGCGACCGGCTCGGCCTGCTGACCCGCCCGCCGGAGCGGGAGCGGGCCGAGGACGCCGCCGACACCGCGCAGTGGCTGCGGGTACTGGACGGGCTCGGGCTGGAGACCAAGGGCGAAGAGGCCGCCGTGCAGGCCCTGTACGCCTTCCTGCTGCGCACGCCCGCCCGGCTGGTCGGCGTGTGGCTGCCGGACGCGGTGGGGGACCGGCGGCCGCAGAACCTGCCGGGCACCTGGGACCAGTACCCCAACTGGCGGCTGCCGGTCGCGGACGAGGCGGGCCGCCCGCTGACCCTGGAGGCACTCACGGCCTCGCCCCGGGCGAACGCCCTGCTGAGCGCGGTGCGGAAGGGGGCGTGAACCCGTACGGCACCCCCGGGCGCGCGCCCGCTTCGGGTGTTCGCTACTTTGGCACCGTGGACAAGAAGAACGCTCTGCGCGCCGGCGCCGTCACGGCCGGATCGACGCTGATGATGCTGCTGATGACGTCTCCCGCCCTCGCGCTCACCCGCGACGACGGCGACGACCCGGGTCCGGGCCTGAGCATTGGCGAGACGATCGGCCTCTACGTGGCCCTGCCGATCGTGCTGTTCCTGGTCATCGCGGGTCTCGTGATGGTCACCGACAAGTCGCGCAAGCAGCAGTAACACCAGAACGGACGTGGGCCGGCCCGACGGGGCGGCGCCACTCCCGAAGACTTCCGGGGCGCCGGAGGTCCATCCGCCCGGCTCCGGCCCGGCGCGGGCGGACCTCCGGCGCCCCGTCGTGTCCGCGGCTGCCCGCAAGGGACGGCCTAGTGCTGCGGGACGTCGGCCAGCAGCTTGCGGAGCAGTCCCGTCAGGACCTCGACCTCCTCGGCGCCGAAGCCCTTGAGGGCGGCGGCCTGCGTCTCCAGGCCGGCCCCGACCGCCTCGTCGATGAGCGCGAGTCCGCGCTCGGTGATGGTGACCTGGAGGCCGCGGCGGTCGTGCGGGTCCGGGCTGCGCGTGAGCAGTCCGGCCTTCTCCAGCTTGTCCAGGCGCCCGGTCATGCCGCCGGTGGTGAGCATGAGCGTGGCCGACAGCTGGCGGGGCGAGAGCGTGTACGGGGCCCCGGAGCGCCGCAGCGTGGCGACGACGTCGAACTCCCCGGTGGAGATCCCGTAGCGGTTGTAGACCCGCTCCATCGCGTCGCCCATGGCTCTGGCGATCCGGTAGATCCGGCCGAAGACGCTCATGGGGGCGGTGTCCAGGTCCGGTCGTACCGCGAACCACTGTGCGGTGATCGCGTCGACGGCGTCCTTGCTGGTTTCTTCCCTGATGGCCTGGTTCATGTCCGAAGTATCCAAGTTCCGCTTCCTCGTTCGCAAGGAAGTAGCTTGCGGAAAACTAGCTTAGTAGTAAGCTACTTACGAGCGATCTAGTTGGGGGCAGCGGGCTCCCGGTCGCCGCCGCCGAGGAGTCGCCGTGAACCGCGTCGCCACCATCGCACTGACCGCGCTGGCCCCCATCTCCTGGGGCTCCACGTACGTCGTCGCCAGCGAGCTACTGCCGCCCGACCGGCCGCTCTTCACCGGGGCGATGCGGGCCCTGCCGGCCGGACTCCTGCTGATAGCCCTCTCCAGGACCCTCCCCAAGGGCGCCTGGTGGTGGAAGTCCGCCGTCCTCGGCACCCTGAACATCGGGGCCTTCTTCCCCCTCCTCTTCCTCGCCGCCTACCGGCTGCCCGGCGGCGTCGCCGCCGTACTGGGCGCCGCGGGCCCGCTGTTCGTCGTGGGCCTCGCGGCCCTCCTCCTGGGGGAACGGGCCAGGCTGCGCAACGTGCTCGCCGCCGTGGTCGCCGCGTTCGGCGTGAGCATGGTGGTGCTGACCGCGGAGGCTGAGCTCGACCTCATCGGCGTCATCGCCGGCATCGTCTCCTCCGCCTCCATGGGAGCCGGCACCGTGATGACCAAGCGCTGGGGGCGCCCCGAGGGCGTCGGCCCGCTGGCCGTGACCGGCTGGCAGCTCACCGCGGGCGGACTCGTCATCATCCCCATCGCCGCCCTCGTCGAAGGGGCCCCGCCCGCCCTCGACGGCAAGGCCTTCCTCGGCTACGGCTACATGATGCTGATCAACACCGGAGCCGCCTACGTCCTCTGGTTCCGCGGCATCGGCAAGCTCTCCGCCACCTCCGTCACCCTGCTCGGCCCGCTCTCCCCGCTCACCGCCGCCGTCATCGGCTGGGCCGCGCTGGGCCAGGCGCTGACCCCGATCCAGCTGGTGGGCATGGCGGTCGCCTTCGGAGCCACCGTCTTCGGCCAGCTCCCGGGCCGCGCCGACCGCACCTCCCCGGCCCCCGCGGCCGCGGCACCAAAGGAACCGTTCAGTTCTCCTGAAGCAACCGATCGAAATGTTTCGATGGACCTGAGTAATGCGGAGATGCGACGGTAGGGCACATCCAGACCAGCTCCAGAACCGAGGGGGAGACACCCAGGTGGCCGTCACGGACCGCGCCCGAACCGTTTCGCAGGAACAGCAGCAGTCCGACGGCGGAGGCGGGAAGAAGGGGGCCGCCGGGGTCGGCGTCCTCCTCGCCCTGCTCGCGACGGTCGTCTGGTCCGGCAGTTTCGTGGCCACCCGGGGCATGGCCGGTTCCGTCCCGCCCGTCCAGGCCGTCTTCTGGCGCTGGATCATCGCCGCCCTCGCGGTCGCCCCCTTCGCGGCCCGGCAGGCCTGGCAGCAGCGGGCCCTGATCCGCAAGCACCTCGGCTACGTCAGCCTCGCCACCCTCTTCGGCGTCACCCTCTACAACACCCTCGTCCACCAGGCCGGACTGACCACCTCCGCCTCCAACATGGGCATGATCATGGCTGCTTCGCCGGTCGTCATGGCCCTCTACGCCCGCCTCGGCGGCGAACGGCTCGGCATCCGGCGGACCTTCGGGATGCTGCTCGCGGCCTTCGGGGTCCTGCTCCTCGTCGGAGATGGCTCGCTCGGCTTCGACTTCACCGCCGGCGACCTGTGGATGTTCGCCGCCGCACTCTCCTTCGCCACCTACAGCGCGCTCCTGAAGCGCAAGCCCGCCGAGATCGGCGGCCTCGCCTTCCTGATCACCACCTTCGTGCTCGGCGCGCTGATGCTCGCCCCCGCCTACGCCGTCTCCCTCCACGTGCAGGGCGGCTTCGAGGCCACCGCCGGGACGGTCGGACCGCTGCTCTACGTCGGCGTGTTCTCCTCCGCCGTCGCCTTCTTCGCCTGGAACAAGGCCATCTCGATCATCGGCGCCGCCCGCGCGGGAGTCGTCTACTACCTCCAGCCGGTCTGCGTGGCGGGCCTGGGCCTCCTGCTCCTCGGCGAGCGCACCGGCCCGGCCGAACTGCTCAGCATGGTGCTGATCCTCGGCGGAGTCGGGCTGGCGAGTGTCACCCGGAGGTAGGTTCGGGGGCGTGATCGAGTGGGACATCAAGAAGCTGCGGATCCTGCGGACCCTGGCCCACCGGGGGACCGTCACCGCGACGGCCGAGGCGCTGCACATGACGCCCTCGGCCGTTTCGCAGCAGCTGACCAACCTCGCCCGGCAGCTGGGGGTCCCGCTGCTGGAGGCCCAGGGGCGCCGGGTCCGGCTCACCGACGCCGCCCACCTGGTGCTGCGTCACACCGAGGACGTCTTCGCCCAGCTGGAGCGGGCCGACGCCGAACTCACCGGGTACCTCGCCGGGGAGGCCGGGGAGGTACGGATCGGCGCCTTCTCGACCGCCGTTCCGGTGCTCGTCGTCCCCGCCGTCGCGGCCCTGCGGCGCAGCCACCCCGGGATCGAGGTCCGGATCCGGGAGACCGAGGCCGCCGAGTCCTACGAACTCCTCTCCGCCGGGGTTGTCGACCTGGCGCTGTCCCTCGCGGCCCACGCCCCGGGCGCCGGCGACCCCCGCTTCACCCGGGTCACCCTGCTGGAGGACCCCCTGGACGTCGCGCTGCCGCCCGGCCATCCGCTGGCCTCGGCGCGGGGCCTGCGGCTGGCCGACCTGGCCGGGGAGCGGTGGATCTACGGGGGCAGCGGACCCTGGTCGGAGATCACCCGCAGCGCGTGCGAGGCGGCGGGGTTCGTACCGGAGCAGGCGCACTCGGCGTCCGGGTGGACGGCGATCCTGGCGATGGTGGAGGCGGGGATGGGGGTCGCGCTCGTACCGCGGATGGTGTCGGGGCGGGCGGAGGGGGTCGCGGTGCGGATCCTGTACCAGGACCGGCCCACGCGGCACGTGATCGCCGCCCTGCGGCGGGGCTCGGAATCGGCCCCCGCCCTGGCCCGCGTCCTGACGGCCCTCCAGACCACGGCCGCCTGACCGCGGGCGTCGCCGCTGCGCGGGGCCCGTCCCCTACCCGCCCTTCCACCGTTCCCGCCTCAGGCGCCGGTGCGGCTGAAGGACCCGGGCGCGGCCCGTACCCGGGCCGGGCACCCACCGGGCGGGCAATCCCGGCGGGGCGGAAATCCAGCCCCGGCGTTTGAGGCGCGGGGTCCGGGGGCGGAGCCCCCGAAGGGTCCGGGCGGAGCCCGGGGAACGGTGGAAGGGCGGGTAGGGGACAGCCCCGCGCAGCGGCCACCCACCCGCACCCGGCCCGGGACCCGCACCCGGCCCGGGACCCGCACCGCGGCGCAGCTCCGGACGCGGAACGGCCCCGCCCGGCCCCCGGAGGGGCGGGCGGGGCCGGGGGCGTCAGCCCGGGGGTGTCAGCCCTGGGTGGCGGCGGCCGCGTCGGCGGCCTGGGCCTTCAGGGCGCGCTCGACCCCCGCCCGGGACTCCGACACCAGCCGCCGCAGCCCCGCGTTCGGCTCGGCCGAGGCCAGCCACGCGTCGGTCGCGTCGAGCGTCTCCCGCGAGACCTGCAGCGACGGGTACAGACCCACCGCGATCTGCTGCGCGATCTCGTGGCTCCGGGTGTCCCAGATCTCCTTGACCACGGCGAAGTACTTCGCCGCGTACGGCGCGAGCAGCTCCCGCTGGTCGGTCTGGACGAAGCCGCCGATCACGGCCTCCTGCACCGCGTTCGGCAGGTCCGCGGAGTCGATGACCGACGCCCACGTCTCCGCCTTGGCGGCCGCCGTCGGCCGCGCCGCACGGGCCGTCGCCGCGTGGCGCTCGCCCGCCGCCGTCGCGTCCCGCTCCAGCTCGGCCGCGATGGCCGGCTCGTCCGCGACACCGGTGGCGACCAGGCGCTCCAGGAACGCCCACCGCAGCTCGGTGTCCACGACCAGGCCCTCGACGGTCTCGGAGCCGTCCAGCAGCGCCGCCAGGTACGCGAGCTGCTCTTCGGTGCGGGCCGTCGCCGCGAAGGCCCGCGCCCACGCCAGCTGGTGGTCGCTGCCCGCCTCGGCCGTCCGCAGGTGGTCCCGCGTGGCCTCGGTCCAGGCGGCCAGGCCCCGCTCCCGCCACGCCGGGTCGGCGTACAGGTCCACGGCCAGCTTCACCTGGCGGTGCAGGGACTGCACGACGCCGATGTCGGACTCCTTGCCGATGCCCGACAGGACCAGCGCCAGGTAGTCGCGGGCGGCGAGCTCGCCGTCGCGGGTCATGTCCCAGGCGGAGGCCCAGCACAGGGCGCGCGGCAGCGACTCGGTGAAGTCGCCCAGGTGCGCGGTGACGTTGGCCAGCGAGACCTCGTCCAGGCGGACCTTGGCGTAGGACAGGTCGTCGTCGTTGAGCAGCACCACGGCCGGACGGGCGCGGCCCACCAGCTCCGGCACCGCCGTCCGCTCGCCGTCGATGTCCAGCTCGACGCGGTCCGTGCGGACCAGCTTGCCGTCCTGGAGCTCGTACAGGCCGACCGCGATGCGGTGCGGGCGCAGCACCGGCTCGCCCTTGGCGCCCGCGGGCAGGGCCGGGGCCTCCTGGCGGACGGCGAAGGCGGTGATCACGCCGTTCTCGTCCGTCTCGACCTCCGGGCGCAGGATGTTGATGCCCGCCGTCTCCAGCCACGCCTTCGACCAGGCGGTCAGGTCGCGGCCGGAGGTCTCCTCCAGCGCGCCCAGCAGGTCGGACAGCCGGGTGTTGCCGAACGCGTGCGCCTTGAAGTAGGCCTGCACGCCCTTGAAGAAGGCGTCCATGCCGACGTAGGCGACGAGCTGCTTGAGGACCGAGGCGCCCTTGGCGTACGTGATCCCGTCGAAGTTGACCAGGACGTCGTCCAGGTCACGGATGTCCGCCATGATCGGGTGCGTCGACGGCAGCTGGTCCTGGCGGTACGCCCAGGTCTTCATGGAGTTGGCGAAGGTGGTCCAGGCGTGCGGCCACTTCGAGCCCTCCGCGTACGCCTGGCAGGCGATGGAGGTGTACGTCGCGAACGACTCGTTCAGCCACAGGTCGTTCCACCACTCCATGGTGACCAGGTCGCCGAACCACATGTGCGCGAGCTCGTGGAGGATCGTCTCCGCGCGGACCTCGTACGCCGCGTCCGTCACCTTGGAGCGGAAGACGTACTGGTCGCGGATGGTGACCGCGCCGGCGTTCTCCATCGCGCCCGCGTTGAACTCCGGTACGAAGAGCTGGTCGTACTTGGCGAAGGGGTAGTCGTAGGCGAACTTCTCCTGGAACCAGTCGAAGCCCTGCCGGGTCACGTCGAAGATCGCGTCCGCGTCGAGGAACTCGGCGAGCGAGGGGCGGCAGTAGATGCCGAGCGGGACGGACTGGCCGTCCTTGCCCTCGTACGAGCTGTGGACGGCGTGGTACGGGCCGACGATCAGCGCGGTGATGTACGAGGAGATCCGCGGGGTCGGCTCGAAGGCCCACACCCGGTCCTTCGGCTCCGGCGTCGGGGAGTTCGAGATGACCGTCCAGCCCTCCGGGGCCGTCACGGTGAAACGGAACGTCGCCTTCAGGTCGGGCTGCTCGAAGCTGGCGAAGACCCGCCGCGCGTCCGGCACCTCGAACTGGGTGTACAGGTAGGCCTGCTGGTCGACCGGGTCGACGAAGCGGTGCAGGCCCTCGCCGGTGTTGGTGTAGGCGCAGTCGGCGACCACGCGGAGCTCGTTGGCCCCGGCGGCGAGCCCGGACAGGGCGATCCGCGAGTCGTGGAAGACGGCGGCGGCGTCCAGCGCCACGCCGTTCAGGACGACCTCGTGCACGGCCGGGGCGACCAGGTCGATGAAGGTCTCGGCGCCGGCCTCGGCCGACTCGAAGCGCACGGTGGTCACGGACGGGAAGGTGCCGCCCTCCTGCGCACCGCTGAGATCCAGTTCGACCTCGTACGAGTCGACGGTGAGCAGCTTCGCCCGCTGCTGAGCCTCTTCACGGGTGAGATTCGTGCCAGGCACGCGGTCATCTCCTTTGATGGTGACGTTGCCCCGCCATCCTTCCACGCGCTCCGCGTCGCCGCGCCGGACTAATCCACGGGCGAACGCGAGGTCCGATTCCCGCCAGCCCCGTCGGACCGGACGGGGCACGATCGCAGCCATGACCTCCTCCACGGTCCGCGCCGCCGGACCCCCTCCCGCCGTCCTGCCCCGCCCCCTCACCCCCGACGTCCTCGCCGAGCTGCGCCGGCGCGACGACGCGGGCCGGCCCTGCCTGCCGTACGAGGACCCGGAGGGCGGGGCCCCGCTGCGCTGCTGCCTGCGCCGCAGCCGGGCGGGCGAGCGCATCGCCCTGGTCTCCTACGCGCCGCTGCGCCGCTGGGCGGCCGGGGCCGGCGTGGATCCGGGGGCGTACGACGAGCAGGGGCCGGTGTTCGTGCACGCCGCCCCCTGCGCGGGTCCGCCGCGAGAAGGCGGCCTGCCGTTCGGGACGCCGGGGGCACTGCGCGTCGCCCGGCGCTACGACGCTGGCGGCCGGATCCTCGGCGGCCGCGTACTGGACCTCGGCGAGGAACCCGACGCGGTCGTCCGGCAGGCGCTGGCCGAGGCCTTCGACGACCCGGAGGTCGCCCTCGTGCACGTCCGCGCGGTGGAGTACGGCTGCTTCCTCTACGAGGTGCGGCGGCCGTGAAACGGGGGAGGGGCGGGCGCCGTACGGCACCCGCCCCTCCCGCGCCCGGGGCCCGGATCAGCCCTGGCGCAGCTCCTCGGCCACGAGCTCGGCGATCTGGACGGCGTTCAGCGCGGCGCCCTTGCGCAGGTTGTCGTTCGACAGGAACAGCGCGATGCCGTTGTCCACCGTCTCGTCGACGCGGATGCGGCCCACGTACGAGGCGTCCTTGCCGGCCGCCTGGAGGGGGGTCGGGATCTCGGACAGCTCGACGCCGGGGGCGTCCGCCAGCAGCTCGTAGGCGCGCTCGACGCTCAGCGGGCGGGTGAAGCGGGCGTTGACCTGCAGGGAGTGACCCGAGAAGACGGGGACGCGCACGCAGGTGCCGGAGACCTTGAGCTCCGGGATCTCCAGGATCTTGCGGGACTCGTTGCGGAGCTTCTGCTCCTCGTCGGTCTCGAAGGAGCCGTCGTCGACCAGGTTGCCCGCGAGCGGGACCACGTTGTAGGCGATCGGGCGCTTGTAGACGGCGGGCTCCGGGAAGTCCACCGCGCCGCCGTCGAAGGTCAGCTGGTCGGCGGCCTCGGAGACCGCGCAGGCCTGGCCCTTGAGCTCGGCCACGCCGGCCAGGCCCGAGCCGGAGACGGCCTGGTAGGTGGTGGCGACCAGCGCGGTCAGGCCGGCCTCGTCGTGCAGGGGGCGCAGCACGGGCATCGCGGCCATCGTGGTGCAGTTCGGGTTCGCGATGATGCCCTTGGGGCGGTTCTTGATCGCGTGCGGGTTGACCTCGGAGACGACGAGGGGGACCTCGGGGTCGCCGCGCCAGGCGGAGGAGTTGTCGATCACGACGGCGCCCTGGGAGGCGACCTTCTCGGCGAGGGCCCGGGAGGTGGAGCCGCCGGCGGAGAAGAGCACGATGTCCAGGCCGGAGTAGTCGGCCGTGGAGGCGTCCTCGATGGTGATCTCGCGGCCCTCCCACTCCAGGGTCGAGCCCGCCGAACGGGCCGAGGCGAACAGCCGCAGCTCGTCCACCGGGAACTTGCGCTCGGCCAGGATGCCGCGCATGACTCCGCCGACCTGTCCGGTGGCTCCGACGATTCCGACCCTCACGGTGACTCCTCTTGGTACGTAGGCGCGGGCGCGCGTGAGGCCATCATGCGTTCGACCCCACGAGGATTGTCCAATCCATTGTCCGAGCTGCGGACGGTGTCCGGGATGTGAACCGGTGTGGCGAGTCCGTGACGGGCGTGTTGCAGGGCCCCCGGACATCCGTTTTGCCTGGTCAAGGCCGGTTAGCGTCCGCTCTGTCGTGTCCGCTTTCCGGACAGTGCGTACCAGACATCGGAACGCCCGCCTCGGGGAGAACACCGTGCGGGACATCCGCCACCGCCGCCGGTCCGGCGTCGGCCGACGGCCACGACCACCGCGACCGGCGCGGGGCCGGGCTCGTCGAGGAGGTCACCGCCCGCGGGGCCTACCGCCACCCGGCGAGGTTCCAGCAGATCGCCGAAGCCAACGGCGGCAACCGCGCCGCGGGCACCCCGGGGCGCGCGGCCTCCGCCGCCTTCGTGCACGACACCCCGTCATCGCCCACGCGGTGGGCACCTACGCGCAGGATCTGAGCTCGATCGGCAGGTAGCGCGGCCCCGGCCCGAGGGGGCGGGTACGGCGAAGGGGGGGGGGGGCGGGGGGGGGGGCCGCCCCCCCCCCCCCCCCTCCCCCCCCCAAGGGGGGTGCGGGGGGGACCTCTCCATTTGTCCGCTTTCGAGGACGGGGGGGGTGTCGTGGGGGGTG